>JAIWOM010000155.1 GCA_020216895.1 Microcella sp. | reverse complement strand
TGGGGGGCGACGAGGATGCTCTCGCCTCGCGCCTCGCCGAGCTCGGGCTCAGCGCCGCCAACATGAACGGCGCCGGCCAGACCGTCGTCGCCGGCGAGCTGCCCGCCCTTGCCGCGCTCGCGGCGGAGCCGGTCGCCGGGTCGCGGGTGATCCCGCTGCAGGTCGCCGGGGCCTTCCACACGCACTACATGAGCGGAGCGGTCGAGCGCCTGCGCACGGCCGTCTCGGGGGTCGCCGTCGGCGAGCCGAGCATCCCGCTGCACACCAACCGCGACGGCTCCCGCGTCGTCTCCGGAACCGACTTCGTCGAGCTGCTCGTCGGCCAGGTGAGCTCGCCGGTGCGCTGGGACCTCTGCATGGAGTCGTTCGCCGCGCACGGCGTCACCGGCATCATCGAGCTGCTGCCCGCCGGAGCGCTCGTGGGCCTCGCCAAGCGCGCCCTCAAGGGCGTCCCCACGGTCGCGGTCAAGACGCCCGACGATCTGCCCGCCGCCATCGAGCTCCTGGAGGCCGCCGCGTGAGCACGCCGACCCTGCACCAGTCCACCGGATCGCCCTACACGCGCATCTACGCCATCGGTGCCGCCCGTGGCGACGTCACCGTCACCAACGACGACATCGCGGGCCCGATCGACTCCAGCGACGAGTGGATCCGCCAGCGGACGGGCGTCATCACCCGCAAGCGCGCCTCGGCCGAGGTGCAGGCCGTCGACCTCGCCGAGGCCGCGGCCCGCGAGGCGATTGAGAAGGCCGGCATCGCGGCCGACCAGATCGGCGCGGTCATCGTGTCGACCATCAGCAACGTCGTGCAGACGCCCTCGCTGGCCGCGCTGCTCGCCGACCGCATCGGGGCGACCCCGGCGGCCGCCTACGACGTGTCGGCGGCCTGTGCCGGCTACACCTACGGCATCGCCCAGGCCGACGCCTTCGTGCGCGCCGGACTCGCCCGCTACGTGCTCGTGGTCGGCGCCGAGAAGCTGAGTGACTTCGCGAAGCCGACCGACCGCACCATCTCGTTCCTCCTCGGCGACGGTGCCGGTGCCGCGATCGTCGGGCCGGCGGACGAGCCGGGCATCTCGGCGACGGTGTGGGGCTCCGACGGCTCGAAGTGGGACGCCGTCGGCATGGACCGCCCGTTCAAGGAGGCCTTCGACGACCCCGAGGGCGAGTTCCCGACGCTCCGCCAGGAGGGCCAGACGGTCTTCCGCTGGGCGGTGTGGGAGATGGCGAAGGTCGCGCAGCAGGCGCTGGATGCCGCGGGTGTGGCGCCCGAGCAGCTGGCGGCGTTCATCCCCCACCAGGCGAACATGCGCATCATCGACGAGTTCGCGAAGCAGCTGAAGCTGCCGGAATCCGTGGTCGTCGCGCGCGACATCGCGACCACCGGCAACACCTCGGCGGCATCGATCCCGCTCGCCACCCACCGCCTGCTTGAGGAGCACCCCGAGCTCAGCGGCGGCCTCGCCCTGCAGATCGGGTTCGGAGCCGGGCTCGTGTTCGGTGCGCAGGTGGTGCGCCTCCCCTGACCCGCGGCAGCGCGGATCCCCCGCCGCACGACCGCACCGCCCTAGGATTGTCCCCGGTCATACGACACCCCCAAGGAGAGAAAACATGGCACTGTCCACCGAAGAAGTTCTCGCCGGCCTCGCCGAGCTCATCAACGACGAGACGGGCATCGCCACCGACTCGGTCGCTCTCGACAAGTCGTTCACCGACGACCTCGACATCGACTCGATCTCGATGATGACCATCGTGGTGAACGCCGAGGAGAAGTTCGACGTCAAGATCCCCGACGACGAGGTCAAGAACCTCACCACCGTCGGCGACGCCGTCACCTTCATCGTCAACGCCTCGGCCTAGCCGACGCGCACGACGCCGGAGCCCGGGGTCGGCCTGCGCCGACCCCGGCCCTCCCGGCAGCACCGTCCAACCCTGCAGAGAGCTGACGTTATGACCACCATCGTCGTCACCGGTATCGGTGCCACCTCCCCCATCGGCGGAACCGCCCGCGAGAGCTGGGACGCGCTGCTGCGCGGCGAATCGGGCGCGCACACCCTCGCCTACGACTGGGTCGCCCGGCACGAGCTCCCCGTCACCTTCGCCGCCGAGGCGAAGGTGCGCCCCGAGGAGGTCCTTGAGCGCCAGGAGATCAAGCGCCTCGACCCCTCGGCCCAGTACGCCCTCATCGCCGCCCGCGAGGCCTGGGCCGACGCCGGCGCCCCCGACATCACCCCCGAGCGGATCCTCGTCGACTACGCCACCGGCATCGGCGGTCTCTGGACGCTGCTCGATGCGTGGGACGTGCTCAAGGAGAAGGGCCCGCGCCGGGTCCTCCCGATGACGATCCCCATGCTCATGCCGAACGCGGCCGCTGCGGCCATCAGCATGCACCTCGGCGCGCGCGCCGGGGCCCGCACCGTCGTCTCCGCCTGCGCCTCCGGCACGGAGGCGATCGCGAACGCCTACGAGCACCTGCAGCTCGGCCTCGCCGACATCGTCATCGCCGGCGGCACCGAGGCCGTCGTCCACCCGCTGCCGATCGCCGCCTTCGCGTCGATGCAGGCGCTCTCCAAGCGCAATGACGACCCCGCCGCCGCCTCCCGCCCCTACGACGTCGACCGTGACGGCTTCGTGCTCGGCGAGGGCGCCGCCGCCGTCGTGCTCGAGACCAAGGAGCACGCGCTCGCGCGCGGAGCCCGCATCTACGCCGAGCTCGCCGGCGGCTCGGTCACGAGCGACTCGTACCACATCACCGCACCCGACCCCGAGGGCTCCGGCGCCGCCCGGGCCGTGCTCGCCGCCCTGAAGCAGGCCGGCGCGACGCCCGACGAGGTCTCGCACATCAACGCGCACGCCACGTCGACCCCGGTCGGCGACATCGCCGAGTACGAGGCGCTCAAGCGCGTCTTCGGCGACCGGGTCTCGAGCATCCCGGTGTCGGCCACCAAGGCGTCGACCGGTCACCTGCTCGGCGGTACCGGCGCGCTCGAGGCGGTCTTCACGATCCTCGCCCTGCACGAGCGCACGGCTCCGCCGACGATCAACCTCGACAACCAGGACGAGGCGATCCCGCTCGATGTCGTGACCAGCCCGCGCCCGCTCGGCGACGGCCCGCTGCTGGCGATCTCGAACTCGTTCGGCTTCGGCGGCCACAACTCGGTGGTGGCGTTCCGCACGGTCGACTGACGCTCGCCCCGCCGGGGTGGGATGCGGGGCTCAGCCCGTGCGGTGCAGCCAGACGACCCGCGCGCCGTCGCCGGCGTGGCGGAAGGACTCGAGCTCGTCGTCCCAGGCCTGGCCGAGGGCGAGCCGGAGCTCGCGGTGCAGCTCGAGCGCGTTCGACCCGGCGACCTCCATCGCGTAGCGGATGCGGTCCTCCGGGATCACCGTGTTGCCGAGCGTGTCGGTCTGGGCGTAGTAGATGCCGAGGTCGGGCGTGTGCATCCAGCGGCCGCCGTCGGTGCCGAGACCCGCGTCCTCGGTGACCTCGTAGCGCAGGTGCTCCCAGCCGCGCAGAGCGCTCGCGATGCGGGCGCCGGTGCCGCGCTCGCCCTCCCAGACGAACTCGGTGCGCAGCGAGCCCGGCAGCACGGGCTGGTCGATCCACTCGAAGCTCAGGGCGCGTTCGAGGGCACGCCCTGCGGCCCACTCGATGTGCGGGCAGAGCGCGCGAGGAGCGGAGTGCACGTAGAGCACTCCGCGAGCGGTTGCAGCAGCCACGGTCCCCTCCGGTTCGTTCAGGTGCGACTTCCCCATCGACCTGGGTGGCGGAGTGCCGGGCGTGTTCGGTTGTGGACGCTCGCGCGTCGTCGCCAGTATGCCGCAGATCGGGCCGGAATCACAAGGCTGTGATTCGAGAAACCACGAGAACCTCGCTTTCCGGCACCCCGCGTATGCATACGCCGCATAGACTGCGGTCATGAGCCTCCGCCACTCGCTGCTCGCCGTGCTCACCCTCGGCCCCGCGTACGGCTACCAGCTGCACGCCGAGGTCGTCGAGCGCACCCGCCGCGACGCCCCCCTCAACGTCGGCCAGGTCTACTCGACGCTCGACCGGCTGCGCCGCGACGGCCTCATCGAGGATGCGGGCAGCACGCCCGACAACCTGCCCCTCTACGCCCTGACCGACGCCGGAGCGATCGAGGCGCGCATGCACCTCACCGAGCCCGACCTCGCCGACTGGCACGACATGGTCGAGCGGGTTCTGCTGGCGCTGTCGCTGCCCGGCGACCACGTTCCGGTGCTGGTGGGCAGCTACCGGCGGCTGTGGGCGCCCCGCGGGGGCGCGAGCGACGAGGTCGGCGACCCCAGCGGCGGAGCCGCGCAGGCGGCCGCCCAGCACGCCG
>JAIWOM010000154.1 GCA_020216895.1 Microcella sp. | reverse complement strand
CTCGCCGCCGGCGACGTGCTGCTCGGCTGGATACCGGGGGAGCCCTGTGCGGCGGCGGCGCGGGTCGCCGCCGCGCACTCCGCCCGGCTGCTCGACTGCTCGAGCGAGGGACTCGCGGTGACCGTGCGGGTCGGTGCGAACATCCTGGGCCTCGCCGTCGAACGGTCGGCGCGCGCCGGGGCCGCAGACCTCGCGGAGTAGACGTCAGGTGAATCCTGTGTATCGTGTGGCTCACCGCGGCATCCGGCCGTGTACCGGCCGGGGTGCGGATGCGATCCCCCCGCCACACAGACAAGGAAGCACCGAGCAGCGTCGAACCGGCGCATTAAGAGGAGCACGATGCCGCAGGGCAAGAAGCTGGTGATCGTCGAGTCGCCCGCCAAGGCGAAGACGATCGGCAAGTACCTCGGGGACGAGTACGAAGTGCAGGCATCGGTCGGCCACATCCGCGACCTCGTCGAGCCGAAGAACCTGCCGCCGGAGCTCAAGAAGGGCCCGCTCGGAAAGTTCTCGATCGACGTCGACAACGGCTTCGAGCCGTACTACGTCGTCTCCGACGCCAAGAAGAAGACGGTCGCCGAACTGAAGCGCGCGCTGAAGGAGGCCGACGAGCTCTGGCTCGCCACCGATGAGGACCGCGAGGGCGAGGCCATCGCGTGGCACCTCCTCGAGGTGCTGAAGCCGAAGGTGCCGGTCAAGCGCATGGTGTTCCACGAGATCACCCAGGAGGCGATCCAGCGCGCCGTCGACGCCACCCGCGAGCTCGACACCGCGCTCGTCGACGCGCAGGAGACCCGGCGTATCCTCGACCGGCTGTACGGCTACGAGGTCAGCCCCGTGCTGTGGCGCAAGGTCGGCCCCGGTCTCAGCGCCGGTCGCGTGCAGTCGGCCGCGACCCGCCTCGTCGTCGATCGCGAGCGCGAGCGCCTCGCCTTCGTCAGTGCGAGCTACTGGGACCTCGACACGACCCTCACCCCCGCCGGCGCCAGCACGCCGTTCACCGCGCGGCTCGCCCGCCTGAACGGCAAGAAGGTCGCCAGCGGCCGTGACTTCACCGACCGCGGCGAGCTGAAGGCCGCGGACGCGATCGCCCTCGACCAGCACCTCGCGACCTCGCTCGCCGACGCGCTGCGCGACCCGGGCCTCGCCGTCACCGTCACGAGCGTCGAGTCGAAGCCGTACACGCGCCGCCCCGCCGCCCCGTTCACCACCTCGACCCTGCAGCAGGAGGCCGGCCGCAAGCTGCGCTTCACCGCCCGGCAGACGATGTCGATCGCGCAGTCGCTCTACGAGAACGGCTACATCACCTACATGCGCACCGACTCGACGACCCTGTCGCAGCAGGCTATCGACGCCGCGCGCTCGCAGGCCGCCGCGCTCTATGGCGCCGACAGCATCCCCGACAGCCCCCGCGTCTACGCCAGCAAGTCGAAGAACGCGCAGGAGGCCCACGAGGCCGTGCGCCCGGCGGGCGACGTCTTCCGCACTCCCGCCGAGCTCGAGGGCACGCTGCGCGGCAACGACTGGAAGCTCTACGACCTGATCTGGAAGCGCACCGTCGCCAGTCAGATGGCGGATGCTCGCGGGCAGACCGCGTCGGTGAGCATCCAGGCCGGCCCCACCGGGCAGGCCGCGACGCCCGCGAACACGACCGCCGAGTTCGCCGCGAGCGGCACCGTCATCACCTTCCGCGGCTTCCTCGCCGCCTACGAGGAGGGCCAGGACGAGGCGCGCGACGCCGAGTCGACCGAGCCGGAGGAGGCCAAGCTGCCGCCGCTCACCGTCGGCCAGACGCTGAACGTCGTCGACGTCGAGCCGAAGGGCCACGAGACGAGCCCGCCCGCGCGCTACACCGAGGCGAGCCTCGTCAAGGCGCTGGAGGAGCGCGGCATCGGCCGCCCCAGCACCTACGCCGCGATCATCTCCACCATCGTCGACCGCGGCTACGTGACCCCGCGCGGCTCGGCCCTCGTGCCGAACTGGATCGCCTTCTCGGTCGTGCGCCTGCTGGAGGAGAACTTCGCCGACCTCGTCGAGTACGACTTCACCGCCGAGATGGAGGCCGACCTCGACCGCATCGCCAACGGGGAGGCCGACCGCACCGAGTGGCTGAAGGGCTTCTACTTCGGCGACGACCACCAGCCGGGCCTTCGCCCCGTCGTCGACAACCTCGGCGAGATCGACGCGCGCGCTCTCAACTCGATGCCGATCACCGAGGGCATCACGCTGCGCATCGGCAAGTACGGCCCCTACCTGGAGGTCGTCGACCCCGAGGCCGAGCCCGCCGCCGACGGCACGGTCACTCCCCGCCGCGTGAACCTGCCCCAGGATCTCGCGCCCGACGAGCTCACCCCCGCCAAGGCGGTAGAACTGATCAACGCGCCCGTCGTCGGCGACCGCGTTCTCGGTGTGAACCCCGAGAACGGCAAGCAGGTCGTGGTGAAGGACGGCCGCTTCGGGCCCTACGTCACCGAGCTCGACCCCGAGCCCGAGACGCCCGCGACGGATGCGGAGCCGGAGCCCGCCGCCGAGCTCGTCGACCCCGCCACCGGCGAGGTCCTGCCCGCGAAGAAGGCTCCCGCCACGAAGACGGCGAAGAAGGCGCCCGCCTCGAAGTCGTCGGCGCCGAAGCCGCGCACCGCATCCCTCTTCAAGGACATGCTGCCCGCCGAGGTCGACCTCCAGACGGCGCTCAAGCTGCTCGACCTGCCGCGCGTCGTCGGGGATGACCCGGAGAGCGGCGAGCCGATCACCGCGCAGAACGGCCGCTACGGGCCCTACTTGAAGAAGGGTGCCGACACGCGCTCGCTCGACAGCGAGCAGCTGATCTTCGACATCGACCTCGCCGGGGCGCTCGCCCGCTTCGCCGAGCCGAAGTACGGAGCCCGCAAGGCCTCGAGCGCGCTCAAGGAGTTCGACGCCGACCCGGTCAGCGGCAAGGCGATCAAGCTGAAGGACGGCCGCTTCGGCCCCTACGTGACCGATGGCGAGACCAACGCCACCGTGCCGCGCGGAGAGGATCCTATGGAGGTCGACTTCGACCGGGCCGTGCAGCTTCTCGCCGACAAGCGGGCGAAAGGCCCGGCGAAGAAGCCCGTCAAGCGCGCCCCGGCAGCGGGCGCGAAGAAGGCGTCTGCGACGAAGGCGCCGGCGAAGCGCACCCCCAAGAAGTAGGAGTCCCAGCGTGAGTGCGGCGACACGCGGACTGTTCATCACCCTCGAGGGCGGCGACGGCTCGGGCAAGACCACGCAGATGGCGGCGCTCGCCGCCTGGCTGCAGGAGCGCGGCCGCACGGTCGTGCAGACGCGCGAACCGGGCGGTACCGACCTCGGGGTCGAGCTGCGCGAGATCATCCTGCACCGCCGCGGCTACATCGCCCCGCGCGCGGAGGCGCTGCTCTACGCCGCCGACCGCGCGCACCACATCGCCACGCTCGTGCGCCCCGCGCTCGCGCGCGGCGAGGTCGTGCTGCAGGACCGCTACCTCGACTCCTCCGTCGCCTACCAGGGCGCGGGCCGCGTGCTCGAGCCCGGGGAGGTGCGCGACATCTCGCTATGGGCCACCGAAGGTCTGCTGCCCGACCTCACCGTGCTGCTCGACCTCGACCCCGCGGTCGGGCGTGCACGGCTCGACTCCAGCCGCACGCGGTACGACCGTCTCGAGGCCGAGCAGAGCGAGTTCCACGAGCGCGTGCGCGACGCCTACCGCGCTCTGGCCGACGCCGAGCCCGCGCGGTTCCTCGTGCTCGAGGCGACCCGTCCGGTCGACGAGCTGCAGGCGAGCATCCGCGACCGGGTGTCGGCCCTGCTCGGTTAGGGTGGCCGCATGACGACCGCCTGGGAGGAGCTGACCGGCCAGGAGGCGGCCATCGCGGCGCTGCGGGATGCTGCTGCGGACCCCGAGGCGATGACCCACTCCTGGCTGATCACGGGCCCGCCCGGCTCGGGCCGCTCGAACCTCGCGTTCGCCTTCGCCACCGCGCTGCTGCAGGGATCCTCCAGCGGGTCCGATGGCGACCACGCAGCGGCTGCGCGCACCGCGGCGCAGGTCGCGGCCCGCACGCATCCCGACCTCGCCGTTCTCGCGACCGACCGGGTCGTCATCACGATCGAGGAGGTGCGGCAGCTCGTCGCGCAGAGCCAGTTCTCGCCGAGCATCGCGCCGTACCGCGTCATCATCATCGAGGATGCCGACCGCATGACCGAGCGCACGTCGAACGTGCTGCTGAAGGCGCTGGAGGAGCCGCCGCCGCGCACGGTCTGGGTGCTGTGCGCACCGAGCGCCGCCGATCTGATCCCGACGATCCGCTCGCGCGTGCGCGTCGTGCGGCTGCGCGTGCCGAGCGTCGCCGAGGTCGCCGAGCTGCTCGTGCGCCGTGACGGCATCGAGCCGGCGCTCGCCGAGCGCGCCGCCCGTG
>JAIWOM010000153.1 GCA_020216895.1 Microcella sp. | reverse complement strand
GTACTACGCCGGCTACCTCATCGAGAAGTCGCTCGCCGTCGACAACGTGTTCGTCTGGGCCATCATCTTCGCCTTCTTCGGCGTGCCCCGCGAGTTCCAGCACCGCGTGCTCTTCCTCGGCGTGATCGGCGCCCTCGTCTTCCGCGCCATCTTCATCGCCCTCGGCGCGGTGCTCATCGACCAGTTCTCGTGGATCCTCTACGTCTTCGCCGCCTTCCTGCTCTACACGGGCTACGTGATGATCCGGAAGCGCAACGAGCACATGGACGTCGCCAACTCCAAGATCCTGAAGCTGTTCCGCCGGTTCGTGCCGATGACGGATGCGTACCACGGGCAGAAGTTCCTCATCCGCAAGGCGGGCGTCATCGTCGCGACTCCCCTGCTCGCTGTGCTCGTGCTCGTCGAGGTGACCGACATCATCTTCGCCGTCGACTCGATCCCCGCGATCTTCGGCGTGACCAGCGAGCCGTTCATCGTGTTCACGGCCAACGCCTTCGCGATCCTCGGCCTGCGCGCGATGTACTTCCTGCTCGCCGACCTCATGCACCGCTTCATCTACCTGAAGCTCGGCCTCGCGTTCGTGCTCATCTGGGTGGGTATCAAGATGCTGCTGCTCGACGTCTACAAGATCCCCACGAGCGTCTCGCTCGGCGTCGTCGCGCTCATCATCACGGTGTCGATCGTCACGAGCCTGCGCGCGACGCGCGGTGAGGGCCGGCACGCGGTCGAGGTCGAGAACGCTCCCCCGTTCCGCATCGCCACCGAGGAGGAGCAGGCGGAGGCCCAGCCGGTATGGCGTCGTCGGAAGCCGGTCGTTGCCGTTCCGCACGGAACGTCGGGCGGAACCGAGCCGCCTCGAGCGGACTAGCGGGTCAGGTCCGGACGGACCATCCGACTCTCCCGGAAGGACGGCACGCGCTCGTCGGGCTTCTCCAGCCCGTCGAGCGCGAAGCCGACGACCTCTCCCCCTCGCTCCGCAACAACGGTGCGAGAACCCGGCGCGGGGTCGTTGACCATGCGATTCCACAGGCGACGCCGGAACTCCACGGCGCGCTCCCCGAAGAACTCGGGCGGCAACTGGGTGCCGTACGTCTGCTCCCAGCACTGGACGTGGATGCGAGCGAGCCGCTCGACGTCTCCCGCGTCGGGCTCTCGCAGCCTGAAGCCTCCGGATGAGCCCGACACGACTACCGCTCCGATGGCAGCGCGTAGCGGTCGCGCCCGAAGAAGAACCAGACCAGGGTTCCGATCACGGGAGCAAAGATGACGATCGCGTACCAGCCGACGGCCTCGAGGCCGCTCATGAGCGGTGAGCATCGTGAGACGGAGATCAGCGCCATGATCCAGAAGACGGCGAGGCCGCCGATGCCGATCACGGCGATGATCAGGCCGAAGAGGCTGGGTGCATCGATCGACATCATGTCGAGAGTCTGTCAGAGACTGGCGGCGGCCACCCGCAGAAGACGCGGCAGGTCGTAGGGCTCGAACGGCTCACCCGACCGCAGCAGCTCGTCGCCCGTGAACCACCCGTGCCGCGTCATGTCGACGTGTTCCGATGCCGTCCAGTTCGTCGAGACTGGCTCGAAGCGCTCGCACGGCACCAGGTAGTACTCGGCGTGGCCCCGGTCGTGGTCCGCCTCATCCCAGGCGACGTCAAAGTCGAGGCTCCAGATCGGCGCACCCACTTCGTCGACGACGAGCCCGGTCTCCTCGAACAGCTCGCGGATCGCCGCCTGCTCGTGGGTCTCCCCCGGGTCGACTCCCCCGCCGGGCGTGATCCAGCGGGCGAAGCGCGTCGAGTCGGGGGCGGCGGTGAAGAACAGCAGCGCCGCCCCGGTCTCGTCCATGAGAATGATCCGGGATGTCCGCCGCAGGCCCGGCGTCGGGGCCATGCCGCTCCTCCCCCGTGCCTACTGACCCGGCGTCGCCGGGTACTCGGTGAAGGACGACACGTCGCCCACGAGCCGGGTGTTGTCGGCGGGAACCGGGTCGACGGCGGCCTGAGCGACCTCGGCCGCGAACTCGCTCACGTTGTAGAGCTTGCCGGCGGCCTCCTTGCGGGCGTCGATGGCGCCGGGAGCGGCGCGCTCGAGCAGGGTCGCCGTGATGGTGCCCTCGATCATGTCGCCGGAGACCACGGTGAACCCGATGCCCTTCGCCTCGAGCGTCGGGATGAGGTCGCGGAGGGCATCCTCGCCGGCCCGCTTCGAGAGCGCGACGGCCTCGTACTCGGGCATCGTCGGCACGGTGCGGATGAAGTGCGCCTGGTGGCTCGTGACGAACACGACGCGGCCGCCCTCGCCCATGAGCTCGGCCCCCTGCGTCAGCACGTTCACCTGCGCGTCGCGGTTCAGGCGGAGGGCGTAGTCCTCGCCCATGCCCGACTCCATGCCGCCGGAGGCGTTGAGCACGAGGATGTCGAGGCTGCCGAAGCGCTTGCGCACCGCATCCATCATCGCCGCGACGGAGGCCGAGTCGGTGAGGTCGGCGCCCACGGCGATCGCCTGCCCGCCAGCCGCCTCGATCTCGGCGACGAGCTTCTCGGCGCGGGGCGCCTTGGCGCGGTAGTTGATGACGACGTTGGCGCCCGCGGCGGCGAAGTACTTGACGGTGTCGGCGCCGATGCCACGCGACGAGCCGGTGACGAGGGCGGTCTTTCCGGCGAGCGAGCCGGGCTGCAGGGGGGTGTTCACGGTTCTCGACCCTACCGGCTGGGCGCTCCCGCGCGCGCGCCGGCGGAGCCTCCCGCATGCCCGACGGACCCTCAGCACCCGGTGATAGCGTGAACCCGAACGCCGTGTCGAGGAGGAGCCCGTGGTCGATCTGACGCAGTACCTCTGGATCGTCTGGCTGGTGTTCGTCATCGTCTGCGTGATCATCGAGGTGCTGACGCTCGAGTTCACCTTCCTCATGATCGCCGCCGGCTCGCTCATCGGCGGGCTCGGTGCGAATCTGCTCGGCGGCGAGTGGTGGGTGCAGATCCTCGCCGCTGCCGTCATCTCGGGCCTGCTGCTGTTCACCATCCGGCCGCTGCTGCTGCGGCTGCTCGACCGCGACCGCGAGCCGGCCCTCACCAACGTCGATGCCCTCGTTGGCATGACGGCCCGGGTGACGACGGCGTTCGCCGACGGCGCCGGCTTCGTGAAGCTCGCCAATGGCGAGACCTGGACCGCACGGCTCGTGCTCGAGCACGAGACCGTGCCGCTGGCGGTGGGCGACCGCGTGGTCGTGCGCCGCATCGATGGGGCGACTGCCGAGGTCGCCCCCGCTGAGAGGAATGAGACCGCATGATCTCCGTACAGGACTTCTTCGGCCAGCTGTTCGTGACCGCCCTGCTGGTGGTCGTCGGCATCTTCGTGATCGTCGTGCTGCTGCGCTCGATCCGCATCGTGCCGCAGGCTTACGCCGGTGTCGTGGAGCGGCTGGGCCGCTACCAGCGCACGCTCCAGCCGGGCCTGAACCTGCTGGTGCCGTTCATCGACCGGCTGCGCCCGCTCGTCGACATGAGGGAGCAGGTTGTCTCCTTCCCGCCCCAGCCGGTGATCACCGAGGACAACCTCGTCGTGTCGATCGACACCGTCATCTACTTCCAGGTGACGGATGCGCGTGCCGCGACCTACGAGATCGCCAACTACCTCGCGGGTGTCGAGCAGCTGACCGTCACGACGCTGCGCAACGTGGTGGGCGGCCTCAACCTCGAGGAGGCGCTC
This sequence comes from Microcella sp., assembly GCA_020216895.1. Classification (GTDB taxonomy): domain Bacteria; phylum Actinomycetota; class Actinomycetes; order Actinomycetales; family Microbacteriaceae; genus Microcella. Next base: position 716 of record JAIWOM010000153.1, on the reverse strand, counting down.
ACCAGCCGCGACAACATCAACGGCCAGCTGCGCGTCGTGCTCGACGAGGCGACGGGCAAGTGGGGCCTGCGCGTGAACCGCGTCGAGCTGAAGGCCATCGACCCGCCCGCGAGCATCCAGGACTCGATGGAGAAGCAGATGCGCGCCGAGCGCGACCGACGCGCCGTCATCCTCACCGCCGAGGGCACCAAGCAGGCGCAGATCCTCGAGGCCGAGGGCATGCGGCAGTCGGCGATCCTCAAGGCCGAGGGTGAGGCGAAGGCGCAGGTGCTCAAGGCGCAGGCCGAGGCCGAGGCGATCACGACGGTCTTCGGCGCGATCCACGCCGGCAACCCCGATTCGCCGCTGCTCGCCTACCAGTACCTGCAGACGCTGCCGAAGCTGGCCGAGGGCGACGCGAACAAGATGTGGATCATCCCGAGCGAGCTCACCGAGGCGCTCAAGAGCATCGGCCAGGGCTTCCTCGGCGGCCAGGCCAGCGGCGGCTCCGGCACGAGCGGGGGCTCGAAGCGGTCGGGCGGCGCCTCCGCACCGTCGGCGTGACCGCTCCCCTGCCCTACTTCGCTCCCGCGCGCCCGCGCGTGCTCGCGCACCGCGGGCTCGCGACGGATGCGCCCGAGAACTCGCTGCTGGCGTTCGCGCACGCCGTGGGCGTCGGTGTCGCGCACATCGAGACTGACGTCCATGTGTCGGCCGACGGCGTCGCCGTGATCGCG
>JAIWOM010000152.1 GCA_020216895.1 Microcella sp. | reverse complement strand
CCTTGGCACCGGCCTCGCGGGCCGCGGGCGTCGTCGCGATGATGACCGTGGCCTTGCCGCCGGTCTCGGCGGCGAGCACGACGACAGCCGCACTGTGGCCCAGACGCCCGCGCACGGTCGTCGCGAGCGTGCGCACGTCATCGGCGGAGCCGAGGGTGCCGACGTTCTCCGCGACGACCGTGTAGGCCCCGGTCGGGCGCGCGGCGGCCACCAGCGCGGGTACCCGCTCGGTGAGCCGCGCGGCCTCGAACTGGGCGATCGTCTTCTCGGCCGCCTTCAACTGAGCGCTGAGCTCGGCGATGCGGTCGACGAGCTGATCCTTCGGCGTCTTCAGGCTGCTCGTCAGCTGCTGGACGAGGGCCCGCTCGGCCGCGAACTCGCGGAAGGCGTCGAGGCCGACGAGCGCCTCGACACGGCGGTTCGTGGAGCCGACCGACGACTCGCTGACCAGGCTGATGACGCCGATCTCGGCGGAGGTGCCGACGTGGGTGCCCGCGCACAGCTCGCGCGACCACGGGCCACCGATGTCGACGACGCGCACGGTGTCGCCGTACTTCTCGCCGAACAGCGCCATCGCGCCGAGCGACTTGGCCTCGTCCAGCGCCATGACGCGCGTCTCGACGGGCAGGTTGTCGCGCACCGCGATGTTGCTGATCTCCTCGATCTCGCTGCGGGTGGCCGGGCTGAGCGCCTGGTTCCAACTGAAGTCGAGGCGCATGTAGCCGGCCTTGTTGTACGAGCCCGACTGGTGGGCATCGCCCCCGAGCGTCTGCCGCAGCGCGGCGTGGATGACGTGGGTGGCCGAGTGCGCCTGCGTCGCGGCCCGGCGGTACTGCGCGTCGACCTGGGTGCGCGCGACGTCGCCGACGTGCACCTCCCCGGTGCGCACCTGCACGGTGTGACTGATGAGCCCCTTCACGGGCTTCTGCACGTCGAGCACCTCGAGGTCGAAGCCGCTGCCGACGATCGCGCCCTCGTCACTGTCCTGGCCACCGGACTCGGCGTACAGCGTGGTCTCGGCCAGGATGACCTCGGCGATGTCGCCGGCCTGCGCGACGGGCACGCTCTGCCCGCCGACGAGGATGCCGAGCACCCGCGTCTCGGTCTCGAGCGCGTCGTAGCCGAGGAAGACGGTCTCGCCCGACGCCCGGAACTCGCCGTAGACGCTGAGATCGGCGAGGGCGCCCTTCTTCGACTTCGCGTCGGCCTTGGCCCGCGCGCGCTGCTCGGCCATGAGCCGGTCGAACTCGCCGCGGTCGACGGTGAGCCCCGCCTCCTCGGCCATCTCAAGGGTGAGGTCGAGCGGGAACCCGAAGGTGTCGTGCAGCTGGAAGACCGTGTCGCCCGGGAGCGCGGCCGAGCCGGCGCTCTTCGCGTCGGAGACGGCGAGGTCGAGGATCGTCGTGCCGGCCGCGAGCGTGCGGAGGAAGGCCTCCTCCTCTCCGAGGGCGAGGCGCGAGACGCGGTCGTAGTTCTCGGTGATCTCCGGGTAGGCGGCGCTCATCGCGTCGCGCGAGGCGGCGAACAGCACCTCGAAGGTGGGCGCGTCGACGCCGAGCAGTCGCATCGCGCGGATGCTGCGCCGCAGCAGGCGGCGGAGGATGTACCCCCGCCCCTCGTTGCCGGGCGCCACGCCGTCGGTCATGAGCATGAGCCCGCTGCGCACGTGGTCGGCGATGACGCGCATCCGCACGTCATCGTCGTGGTCGGCACCGTAGCGGCGGCCGGAGAGCTCGGCAGCGGCATCCAGCACCGGACGCACCTGGTCGATCTCGTACATGTTCTCGACGCCCTGCAGCAGGAAGGCGACGCGCTCCATGCCCATGCCGGTGTCGATGTTCTTGTTCGGCAGCTCGCCGAGGATCTCGAAGTCGTTCTTGCCGGTTCCCTCGCCGCGGAGGTACTGCATGAAGACGAGGTTCCAGATCTCGACATAGCGGTCGTCGTCGGTGGCGGGGCCGCCGTCGACGCCGTAGGCGGGGCCGCGATCGAAGAAGATCTCCGAGCACGGGCCGGCCGGGCCCGGCTGACCGGTCGACCAGTAGTTGGTGTCCATGTCGAGCCGCTGGATGCGGTGCTCGGGCAGGCCGGCGATCTTCTTCCACAGCTCGATGGCCTCGTCGTCGTCCTTGTAGACGGTGACCCAGAGGTCCTTCTCCTGGAAGCCGAGGCCGCCGTCGCTCTGCGACGAGGTCAGGAGCTCCCAGGCGTACCCGATCGCCCCCTCTTTGAAGTAGTCGCCGAACGAGAAGTTGCCGTTCATCTGGAAGAACGTGCCGTGGCGCGGCGTCTTCCCGACCTCTTCGATGTCGTTCGTGCGGATGCACTTCTGCACGCTCGTCGCGCGCGGGTACGGTGCCGGCACGACGCCGGTGAGGTACGGCACGAACGGCACCATCCCCGCCACGGTGAAGAGCAGGGTGGGATCGTCGCTGACGAGCGAGGCGGAGGGCACGACGGTGTGGCCGCGGGTTCCGAAGAACTCGAGCCACCGGCGCTGGATGTCGGCGGTCTGCACGGAGGGGTCTGTTCCTGAATCGTTCGGGCGCGGTGCGGACCGCGCCGGTTACTTGAGGCGGCTGGTGAGGTCGGCGATGGTGTCTTCGGCCTCGGCCACGGCGGCACGGAGCTCAGCCTCGCGCTGCTTGTAGCCGTCGACGACCGCCGACCCGAACTCACGAGCCTTGGTGTCGACCTCGTCGAAGAACTGCTTGCCCTGGGGAGTCTTCGAGACCTGGTGGGCGGCGACGAAGCCGATCGCGATGCCGGCGATGAGCCAAGCGACGTTCTTCATGAGTTCTCCCTCGGTGGTGGGTCGGTGGGAAGGGTCGAGCGCCAGCCTAGCGGGAGGACGCGAACGGGGGCCCGGCTCGAAAGCCGGACCCCCGTCATGACGCTGCGCAGGCGGGAATCGCCTAGCGGGCGGCGTAGTACTCGACGACGAGCTGCACGTCGCAGGTGACGGGCACCTCGGCGCGCTTCGGGCGGCGCACGAGGCGGGCCTGCAGCTTGTCGAGCTCGACCTCGAGGTAGCCCGGGGTCTTGGGCAGCACGTCGACGTGACCGCCGGCGGCGGCGACCTGGAACGGCTCGGTGCCCTCGGAGCGTGCCTTGACGTGGATCAGCTGACCCGGCTTCACGCGGAACGAGGGACGGTCGACGATCTTGCCGTCGACCATGATGTGGCGGTGCACGACCATCTGGCGGGCCTGCGCGGTGGTGCGGGCGAACGCCGCACGCAGCACGAGCGCGTCGAGGCGCATCTCGAGCAGCTCGACCAGGTTCTCACCGGTCAGGCCCTCGGTGCGGCGCGCCTCGTTGAACGCGATGCGGAGCTGCTTCTCGCGGATGCCGTACTGGGCGCGCAGACGCTGCTTCTCGCGCAGACGGACGGCGTAGTCGCTGTCGGCCTTGCGCTTGGTGCGGCCGTGCTCACCGGGAGCGTAGGGGCGCTTCTCGAGGTACTTGGCGGCCTTCGGGGTGAGGGCGATGCCGAGCGAGCGGGAGAGGCGGGTCTTGCTGCGAGTACGTGACTTGGTAGACACGGTTTCCTTCCATGGGCGTGGCCGCGACTCTCACGGCTCACGGACGTACACGTCTCCGTCCGGTCCGGACGCACGTCGGGGCGTTCCGGTGGAGGCTGCGAGGGAGGGTGTGCCCATATCTGACGGGCCGGTAGAGCCTACCAGAGCCCGCCCGGTCACTTCTCGGGCGTGCGCCCCCGCGTGATGGCGCGCAGCTTCGCCAGCCGCGCGGCGATCTCGCGCTCGTGCCCGCGCTCGGTCGGCCGGTAGTACTCGGTGCCGACCAGCGGATCGGGCAAGTACTGCTGCTCGGCGACGCCGACCGCCTCGTCGTGCGGGTAGACGTAGCCCTTCCCGTGCCCCAGGCGCTTCGCGCCCGGGTAGTGCGCGTCGCGCAGGGGCTTCGGCACGCGGCCTAGACGCCCGGCACGCACATCCGCGATCGCCGCGTCGATGCCGACGTAGGCGGCGTTCGACTTGGGGGCGGTCGCGAGATAGACGACCGCTTCGGCGAGCGGGATGCGTCCCTCGGGCATGCCAATCAGCTGCACGGCCTGCGCCGCCGCGACCGCGATCGGCAGCGCCTGCGGGTCGGCCATCCCGATGTCCTCCGCGGCCGAGATGATCACGCGCCGCGCGATGAAGCGCGGGTCCTCCCCCGCCTCGATCATGCGCGCGAGGTAGTGCAGCGCGGCATCGGGGTCGCTCCCCCGGATCGACTTGATGAACGCGCTGATCACGTCGTAGTGCTCATCGCCCTGCCTGTCGTAGCGCAGCAGCGCGCGGTCGACGGCGGCCGCCACGATCTCGGCGGTGACGGCAGGCTCGCCCTCGGCGTCGGTGCCACGGGATGCGAGCGCCGACTGCGCCGCCGCCTCCAGGGCTGTCAGCGCGCGGCGGGCGTCGCCCGAG
>JAIWOM010000151.1 GCA_020216895.1 Microcella sp. | reverse complement strand
GCCGTGCGGGCGCGGCCGGCGGATGCGGATGCCGACCTCACGGGCGCGACGAGCCGCACCGGCTCGCCGTCGACGAGGAACCCGGCCCCGAGCGGAAACGCGCGCACGCGGCCGTGGCGGTCTTCGAGGTGCACGGTGCCCGCATCCACGAGCACGACCGCGCCGACCCAGCCGGCGCTGGGGCCACCGTCGTCGGGAAGCTCGACGACGAGCCCGGTTTCGGCGTGCCGTTCGGGCACGACCGAGCGCCCCACCGCCCGCCAATCGCCGGAGAGCACGTCATCGCCGTAGTCACGCACCCGGTGAGACTATGCGGCGCCCACTAGGGTGGCGGCACCACGACACGCGAGGCGAGGGGGTTGCGATGCGACGCAGCGGAGATCTGTTTCGGTGGGGCCTGGCCTGCCTGATGCTGGCGCCGGTCGCGGCGACCGGCTGGTTCGCCGGGGCGGGCGAGTACACCTTCCTGTGGCTGGCGCTCGCGCTCGTCATCGCGGGCGGCGTGCTCAACGCTCTCGCGATCGTGCGCGGCGTGAAGGGAGCGGTCACCGGCGAGCTGATCGCCGAGCTCGACGGCATGGTCATGCCGGACGGCTCGCCGACCGCCGGCGGGCAGACCGGCACCGAGCTCGGTGCACCGCGGCAGCGCGTCATTCTGATCGACGGCACCGTCGTCCGCGAGGCGGGCACCGGCCCTGCTCCGCGGCCCGGCCCCGAGGCCCGCGCCCAGCGCCGCGTCATCGGCCTGAGCGCAGCGGCCGCGCTGCTCGGCCTCATCGCGCTCGGCGCCTGGGCGCTGGCGGTCGAGCAACCCCTGGCTATCGCGCAGGGGCAGCTCACCCTCGACGAGATCTACGCGGTCTGGAGCACCGCCTCGCGCGTCGCGTTCACGATTGCGCTCACCATCTGGATCATCGTGGCCCTCGCCATCACCCTCGTCATCACCGTGCTGGCGCTGCTTCCGTCGGTCGCGGCCGACCGCATCCTGACCCCGCGACGGATGCTCGCCACGGCCTGCATCGCCGGCAGCGTGATCGTGGTCGCCGCCCTGCCCCCGCACTTCTCAATCGGCATCAGCCTGCCCGACGAGTTGCCTTTCATGGCGGGCGGGGTGGCGAGTCCGCTGAGCACCGTCTTCGGGCTGACGGGCGTCGCGCTGAGCGCGACGGCGATCTTGCTCACCGTGCCGCGCTGGAAGCGCCGCTCGGCCTGACGGGCACCAAAGGGCCTGACGGGCGCCGCGCGGCCTCCCGACCCCCGCCGAGCGACGATCTCGCGACGGGGGCTTGACGCGCGCATCCTTATCTGGTTAGTTACTTGACTAAGTAACCGATACAGAAGGGAGGCTCGCGTGGACGACGGTCGACCGATCTTCCTCCAGATCGCCGAGCTCGTCGAACGGCAGATCATCGACGGCTCGCTCCCCGAGGGCGAGCAGGTTCCGTCGACAAATGAGTTCGCGGCGTTCCATCGCATCAACCCGGCCACGGCGCTCAAGGGCATCAGCCTGCTCGTCGACGCCGGGGTGCTCTACAAGCGCCGCGGCATCGGCATGTTCGTCGCCGACGGCGCCCGCGACCGCCTGATCAGCGAGCGCCGGGCACGCTTCACCACCGAGTACGTGCGGCCGCTGCTGCGCGAGGGCGCCGCCCTCGGGCTCGACGCCGCCGCCCTCATCGATCTCATCCGGAAGGAATCCCCCTCATGACCACCATCGTCGAGGCGCGCGGCCTCACGAAGCGCTATCGCGGCGTCACCGCCGTCGACGGCGTCGACTTCCAGCTCGCGCGCAACACCATCACGGGCCTGCTGGGCCGCAACGGCGCCGGCAAGACCACGCTCATGCACCTACTCACCGGCCAGGAGTTCGCCACGAACGGCTCGATCACGATCGCCGGCGAGAGCCCGGTCGAGAATCCGCGCGTGCTGCAGCACACCTGCTTCATCAAGGAGAGCCAGCGGTACCCCGACGACTTCAAGCCGAAGCACGTGTTCGCCGCGGCCCCCGGCTTCTTCCCGAACTGGGATGCCGACTTCGCCCGCGAGCTCGCCGCCGAGCTGCGGCTGCCGGTCGACCGCCGCATCAAGAAGCTCTCGCGCGGCCAGCTGTCGAGCGTCGGCATCATCGTCGGGCTCGCCTCGCGCGCGCCGATCACGATCTTCGATGAGCCCTACCTGGGTCTCGACGCGGTCGCCCGCCAGGCGTTCTACGACCGGCTGCTCGCCGACTACGCCGCCCACCCGCGCACGATCATCCTGTCGACGCACCTGATCGACGAGGTCGCCGACCTGCTCGAGCACGCGCTCGTCATCGACAACGGCCGCATCCTCATCGATTCGCCCGTGGATGCCCTCCGCGCCCACGCCGCCACCCTCGCCGGCCCGGCCGAGGCCGTCGAGACGGCGGTCGCGGGCCTCGAGGTGATCCACCGCGAGCGCCTGGGTGGATTCGTCAGCGCGACCGTCGCCGGCATCACCGATGACGTCACCCGCAGCGCCCGTGCCGCGGGCCTCGAGGTCGGGCCGGTCTCGCTGCAGCAGCTCATCATCCGTCAGACCGGGGGCACCCCCACCGAGCACGAGGAGGTCACCCGATGATCGCCACCCCCACGGCGCCCGAGGCGCTGGCCCTCGCCCCGCGTCCGCTCACCACGCGGGTCGGCACGACCGTCCGGCTGCTGTTCGCGAACCCGTGGACCCCGGTCTTCACGCCCCTGCTGATCCTCGGCATCATCCTGCTGATGAACCTGGCCATCTGGGGGCTCGTCCGGGCGAACATCCCTGCCGACGGCGAGATGGCCGAGGGCGTGAACGGCGGCGCCTTCTTCCTGTTCGTCTACATGCTGGTCGTCGCCGTCCAGAGCATCAACCAGGCCTTCCCGCTCGCGCTCGGCTACGGCTCGACGCGACGCGACTTCCTGCTCGGCTTCGGGGTGTTCGCCGTGCTGCTCTCGGTGGGCTACGCGGCGCTGATCGCGACGGCCGCCTGGGTGGAGGAGTCGACGGGCGGCTGGGGCATCGGCCTGCAGTTCTTCAGCACCGACGCGATCTGGCGGTCGGAGTGGCTCGAGGCGTTCGGCTTCGGCACGCTGCTGATGCTGCTGTTCTTCGGCATCGGCGCCGCGACCGCCGCCGTGTACGTGCGCTGGCGCGCCCTCGGCATGTACGTGTTCTGGGCGGGCCTGGTCTTCCTCGGCATCGGCGGGGCCGCCCTGGTCACGGTGCTCGGCGCCTGGGAGCAGGTCGGGGCGTTCTTCGTTTGGGCCGGGGTGCTGGGCACCGCCGGGTGGAGCCTCGTCATCACCGCGTTCTGCGCGGTGGCGGCGTGGGTGATCCTGCGCCGCGCGACCCCCTCGCAGGGCTAGCCGACCGGCGCCCGCCCCGGGTCAGTCGCTCGGCAGCAGGAACCCGGTCAGCACCAGTTCGCGCACCTGCGGCAGCAGTTGCTCGCGCAAGGTGCCCTCGTCGACCTCGAGCAGGTCGGCGAGGGCGCTCGCGATCGCTCCGACCGTGAGGTCGCCGTCGCAGGCGCCGACGAGGCCGGCGAGCGCCGCATCCGCATCGATCGATCGTGCGAAGCCGCCCCCCTGCCGCACGCGGATGACGGTGGGCCCCTCATCGCCCGGCCAGTAGTGCCGTTCTTCGGTGACATCGGGGGCGACCCGCAGCCGCAGAGCGGCGAGGTCGGCATCGTCGAGCGTCGCGATGCGATCGTGCGCGGCGAGGCAGGCCAGCAGGTGGTCGCCGATGCCGGTCGGGGCCGAGCCGAGCGGCGAGTCGAGCACCTCGGTGCGTAGCAGGCGCGGTGTGCCCGGGTTCGCCGGACGACGCAGCAGCACGTAGCCGAAGCCGACGGCAGTGACACCACGCGCGGCGAAGTCGTCAAGCCAGGCCTCGGCGAGCGCCTCGTACGCGGGGGTGCCGACGCGGGTGCCGCCGTCACGAATCCAGGTGGCGGCGTACTCGACCGGGGTCTGGCGCTCGCGCTCGACGATCCAGGCCTCGAGGCCGGCCTCGTCGGCCCAGCGGCGCACGCGGGCCAGACCATCGCCGCCCATAACGTCGCGGTACTCCCAGTTCGCCAGCAGGTGCGCGGTGCCGCCGGGCACCAGGTGCTCGGCCGCGCCACGGATCACCTCCTCGACGAGCGCGTCGCCCACCCGACCGCCGTCGCGGTACTCGTAGACGGGAACGCCCTCGACCCGCGGGGTGATGACGAAGGGCGGGTTCGAGATGATGCGGTCGAAGCGCTCCCCCGCGACCGGGGCGTAGAGGTCGCCTCGCCGCAGCTCGACGCTCGACACCCCGTTGAGGGCGAGCGTGAGCGCGGCCAACGCGAGGGCGCGCGCCGAGAGGTCGGTCGCGACCACGCGCGTCGCGTGCCGGGCCGCGTGCAGGGCCTGGATGCCGCAGCCGGTGCCGAGGTCGAGCACCACCTCGACCGGG
>JAIWOM010000150.1 GCA_020216895.1 Microcella sp. | reverse complement strand
GCGCGTGATCTCACCCGCGCGATGCTGCTGGCACCAATGTTCATCACGCCGATCGCCGTCGGGCTCACTTTTCGGTTCCTGCTGAACGACCAGCTCGGAGCCATACCGGCGGCCCTGCGCACGATCGGTATCTCCTACGACTTCTTCGGCCCGGGCAACGCGCTGGTCACCCTGGCCTTCATCGATGTCTGGCAGTGGACACCATTCATGGTGCTGCTGCTCCTGGCGGGGCTCGAGTCGATCCCCCGGCAGCCGCTCGAGGCCGCCCGGGTGGACGGGGCGAGCGCTTGGTATACCTTCCGCCGTGTCGTGTTGCCGCTGCTCACTCCGGTGCTGACCGTTGCCATTCTGCTGCGGTCGCTCGACGCACTCAAGGTGTTCGAGTACGTCTACGCGACGACCCGAGGCGGGCCGGGCACCGCGACCGAGACCATCCAGTACTTCACCTACCAGACCGGTATCCAGTTCTTCCGTCTCGGTGAGGCCTCGGCGGTCGCATTCGTGCTCCTCGCGATCGTCATGACCCTCATCGTCATCCTGTTCCGTCGACTGCAGAGGAGCGCCGCGCGATGACTCGAACTGTGAATCCGTGGAGCGTCGCCCGGGCTCTGCTGCTCTGGGTCGCCGCCCTGACGGTCACTCTCCCCCTGCTGTGGGTGGCCCTGGCCAGCGTCAAGTCGCCAGCGCAGCTCAATGACCCCGGCCTCGTGCTGTTCGTCCCTAACCTCGACAACTGGGCCCGCGTCTTCGAGGCGGGAATCCTTGAGGCGGCAGGCCGTAGCGCCATGGTCGCCGCGGTCACCGTGGCCATCAGCGTCGTGGCGGGTTCTATGGGCGCCTACGCCATCTCCGCCTACAAGGCGGGGGGTGCCGCCACGCGGTTCGGCATCCTGGCCGCGCAGGTGCTGCCACCCGCGGTGCTGGTCTTCCCCTTCCTGACCATGGCCTACGCTCTGCGGCTCGACAGCACGTACATTCCGGTGATCTTCGCCCATCTCAGCTTCGTGCTCCCCGTCATCACCTGGTTCCTCATCGGATTCTTCGACGCGGTACCTCGATCGCTCGAAGAGCAGGCGCGGGTCGACGGCTTCTCACGGTTCGCCGCATTCCGGCTGGTCGTTCTGCCACAGGTGCTGCCTGGAATCGGCGCGGCCGCGATCTTCGGGTTCACCCTCTCGTGGAACGACATGTTCTACGGACTGATCCTCGCCCCGACCCAGGAGACGATCCTGCCGGTGGCGATCGCCGCGTTCAACACCTTCCGCGGGGTCGAGCTGGGCGCGATGAGCGCGGCGATCATCATCGCGGTGGTACCGGTGGTCATCGCGAGCTTCTTCATTCAGCGTCGCCTGGTGCAGGGCATCAGCGGCGGCGCCGTCAAGTTCTAGTTTCCACGAGAGGTTTCGTCGTCATGGCAGAGGTTCGTTTCAACAAGGTTCGCAAGGAATACGGCTCCACGGTGATCGTCGACGACGTCGACATCGTCTTCCCCGATGGCTCACTGACGGTGCTCGTTGGCCCGTCGGGCTGCGGCAAGTCGACGTCATTGCGGATGCTGGCCGGCTTGGAGGAGATCAGCGGCGGCGAGATTCTGATCGACGGCCGGGTCGTCAACGGGCTCGAGCCGAAAGATCGCGACGTTGCGATGGTCTTCCAGAACTATGCCCTGTACCCGCATCTCAGTGTTCTCGAGAACATCGCGTTCCCGCTACGGGCCACCAAGAGCCGCCGGGCGGATGCCCTCCGCCGAGCACAGGAGGTGGCCGACTCGCTCGGTCTCGGGGCCCTGACCTCCCGCAAACCCAAGGATCTATCGGGCGGGCAGCAGCAGCGCGTGGCAATCGGGCGGGCGATCATCCGTCAGCCGGCCGTGTTCCTCTTCGACGAACCACTGAGCAACCTCGACGCGAAGCTGCGGGTCGAGACCCGCTTCGAGCTCATGCAGATTCAGCGCCGCCTCGGCATCACTGCCGTGTACGTCACGCACGACCAAGAGGAGGCGATGACGATGTCCGACCGGATGGTCGTCATGCGCGAGGGGCGTGTAGCGCAGACCGGCCGCCCGGACGAGATTTACGCGCGACCCAACAGTGTCTTCGTGGCCACCTTCGTCGGTAGCCCGAAGATGAACATCGTGCGGGGCGCCATCAGCGACGGCGCGTTCATCTCCCCCACGGGTAGCCGCCTCGCCGTCGCGCAGGCGCCCGCACGCGACGCCGTTGTGCTCGGTGTGCGCCCCGACGATCTGCTGCTCACGGCAAACAGCGGCGGAACGGCCCGGGTCGCGCTGATCGAGTTGCTCGGCCCGAGAGCGATCGTGCACCTCGATGCCGGAGAGGACCGTCTGACCAGCGTGGTGGAGGCGGACCGCCTGAGCGAGCTCACGGTCGGCACGAGCGTTGACCTCGCGGTGCGCCCGGGTGCCCTCCACCTGTTCGATCCGCAGACCGAGCACCGACTGCCAGAGGTCTAGCCGCTCCGCGGCGCACGCCCTAGGACCCCGGGCTCTCGATGAGGAAGAACCCGAAGACGCCTGGGTTGTGGGCGTGCACGATGGCGAGGAACACGACCAGGTCGAACAGCAGGTGCACGATGATCACGTAGGTGAGCGACTTGGTGCGGTGGAAGATCCAGCCCTGCAGCAGCGCGAAGGGGATCGTCATGAGCGGCGCCCACGCCTGGTAGCCGAGCTCCCACAGGAAGCTGACGAACACGATCGCCTGCAGGATGTTCGCCGTCAGCACCGGGAAGTGCCGCAGCAGCAGCACGTAGACCGTGCAGATGAAGAACAGCTCGTCCCAGATGCCGACCGCGTTGACGCCGATGAAGAGGCGCAGCACCTCGCTGGGCTCGGAGACCGCCGGCCAGTTCTGGTAGGAGCCCGACTGGATGAAGTAGAACGGCAGGATCAGCCAGCCGAGAAACGGCACGGCGAACAGGTACGACTTCTCCCACGGCTGCCACTTCTGGCCGCCGCGCCACGGGAAGCGGATGACCTTCCGCCGGAACACGAACCGATCGAGCACGAACGGCACCGCCACGGCGAGGCTCAGCACGAACCCGAGCAGGAAGAAGTTGGGCCACGAGATGTCGGCCTTCACGCTCACCGTGCTCACCACGATGAGGCCCGCGGCGATGATGCCGAGGTCGCGCATCAGCTCGCGGTCGACGAAGTACGCGACCACAAGGCCGACCAGCAGCCACGGGTACCCGACCAACCGTTCCTCGAAGCCGAACAGGGGGATCGCGCTGGTGACGACGATGGCGGCGGGCAGCAGCTTCAGGCTGATCGCGGGAGGAGCATCCGTCGGGGCAAGGGAGGCGGCGGCGGGCATGCGCGCATTCTGTCAGGTCTCCCCCATGAATCCGCTTCGCACTGACCGCTGATCGAGGCGCGCGGCCGTGCCGGTGCGCGAGGCGGCAGCGCTGACGGATGCGGACCGCGCCCGCGCGCTCAGCCGAGCCAGGCGACCACGCGGTCGATGACCTCGCGCAGCCCGAGCACCCGGAAGTGCCCGATGTGCGGCATGGGCACGTTCTGCGCGCCGGCGAGCTCGGCGCTCTCGGTCGGAACGTACTGGTCGTAGGCGCTGCGCAGCGCGGTGATGCGGGCGTTGACCTGCGGCGAGCTGGCGAGCTCCTGGATCACCGGCCGCGTCGGCTGGAACTCGCGGAACGGCCCGACCCCGAAGCGGGCGAGCGGGCTGCCGCCGTAGGGGGTGTTGATCGACAGCATGCGCTCGAACCGGCCCGCTCCCCCGGCGGCCGGGTCGTCGGCGACCAGGAGGCTCTTACCGATGAGCCCGCCCTTGCTGTGCGCGATGATGCGCACCCCGTGGAGGTCGTGCTCGACCAGATAGGCAGCGGCACGCTCAGCCATCACCGGGATCGGGTGCCGATTGAAGCCGAGCGCGGGCACGCTGTGCACGGGGATGCCCAGGCCGACGAGGCGATCGCGGATGGGCTTCATGTAGTGCCAGGTCTCGAAGACGCCCGGCAGCAGCAGAACGGGAGGCGGAGCATCCGGACCCGCATCGAGGGGCACCGGCGGGCGCGACCCGTAGCGCCAGTAGCGCAGGCGCGAGCGGCCCACGTAGGTGTAGTCGGCGACGAGCCCGGCGATGCGGCGCATAGGGCGAGTATGGCCCAGCGCGGGGCACGCGACGGCCCTGGTCAGCACGCGCTTTTCTGTCAGCAGTCGCCATGGCTCTGAGCCGCACTCAGGACTACACTGGCACTCTCAGACGCGACGCCGGGAGGGGGCACGCAGATGACGACCGGGTCGACTGCCGCCGGCTGGTACACCGATGCCGCGGACCCGCGGCTCATCCGCTGGTGGGACGGTGCCGCCTGGACGGAGCACACGCAGCCGAACCCGGAGGCTGCGCCCGCGCCGATTCCGGTCGCCCCACCGCCGTTCGCCGCGGCGCCGATCGTCGCGCCGCCGCCGTTCGCCGTGCCGGCCGAGACTCCCCTCG
>JAIWOM010000149.1 GCA_020216895.1 Microcella sp. | reverse complement strand
TCACCCGCACGGGCACGTCGAAGTCGCGCCGCTGGCCGGCGAAGTACTCGGCGAGCTGCGCGGCCGCCCGCTGGAGCACCGGGGTCGGGTGATCCGGCGCGCCGTCGCTGGAGAGGCGCCCGGCCGCCGCGATCTCGAGCCCGGTGACCGCCGTGTCGTCGCCGCGGAGGGCGATGCGGCCGAGGGGGGAGTCGATGACGAGCAGCCCCGAAGGGGCGGGAGGAGTGGACATGCTCCGAGGCTAGCCCGCGGCGAGCATCCGGCACCGGCGGCTTTCGGACACGGGGATGGGCGCTCCCTCAGCCGCGGCACGGGAGGATGGGTGCATGACCTCGATGCCGCTGCGCCCGCTGGGCGACTCCGACCTGCTCGTCTCCGCCGTCGGCCTGGGCTGCAACAACTTCGGCCGCCCCGGCTCCGCCACGGAGGACCAGCGCGGGACCGATCGGGTGCTGCACGCCGCCATTGACCACGGCATCACGCTGCTCGACACGGCCGAAATGTACGGCTACGAGCACGGCCGCAGCGAGGCGATGATGGGCGCGGCGCTGGCCGGACGGCGCGACCGGGTCGTCATCGCGAGCAAGTTCGGCAACGCCGACTTCAAGAACCCCGAGCTGCGCGATGTGCCGCACGGCTCGCGCGCGTACATCCGGGCGGCGGTCGAGGGCTCGCTGCGGCGCCTGCGCACCGACCACCTCGACCTGTACCAGCTGCACACCCCCGACCCGCAGACGCCCATCGACGAGACGCTCGGTGCCCTGCACGAGCTCGTCGACGCCGGGCTGGTGCGCGCGATCGGGCATTCGAACCTCGACACCGCGCAGACCCTCGAGGCCGATGATGCGGCGCGGGCCGGTGGCCACCCGCGGTTCGTGTCGGCCCAGCTCGAGTACAGCCTGCTCGCGCGCGGGCTCGATGCCGAGCTGCTGCCGCTGCTCGAGAGCCGCCGCATCGGCCTGCTGCCCTACTACCCGCTCGCGAACGGCCTGCTGACCGGCAAGTTCAGCCGCGAGGGCGGGCCCGCCGACTCGCGCATCATGCGGCAGCGCCCGCACGTCGCCGCCGACGCACCGTGGGATGCGCTCGACGCCTACCGTGCGCTGTGCGACGAGCACGGCATCGGGATGCTCGAGGCGACGGTCGGCTGGCTGCTGAGCCGCCCGGCGATGGCCTCGGTGATCGCCGGCGCGACGACGGTCGAGCAGGTGGCGCAGAACGCGGCCGCCGCGACCGCGTGGATGCCCGACGCGGAGACGCTGGCGCGCATCGACGCCCTCTTCCCGGTGCCGACCGCCTAGGGCTCCGCGGGCGGTTCCGCGCCCGGCTCGAGCGGCTCGGGATCGATGTTGAGATCCTTGCCCAGCGCGGCAGCCTGGGCGTTGAGCTCCTCGAACTGCTCGACGAGCGCGTTGTACTCGTCGACCTTCGCGTTGGTGGCGTCGATCGAGCGGGTGAGGGCCTCCTGCCGCTCGATGAGCGCGCGCCGGTCGCGCTGGAAGGCCTCCTGGCTCGTGTAGCCGCCGGGGAGGGCGGCGCGCGCGTTGAACGCATCGATATCCGCCTCGAGCCGTCGGGCGACCCGCTCCGCCGCATCCTGCTCGGTCGCGATCTCCGCGGCGAGCCGCTCGAGCTCGGCGTTCAGCCGCTCGAGCTCGGCCTCGAGCTCGACGAAGATCGCCTCGACCTGCTGCCACAGTGCGACGACCTGGCCGCGGTCGTCGAACCACCGGGCGTAGTGCTCCTCGAGCACGGGCGGCAGGTCGGCGATCTCCGTGCCGACGATCGCGTACAGCTCCGGGATGCGCGACGCGGGATCCGCCGCCTCATAGGCCGCGACGCGCTCGGCGAGCTCGCTGTCCGGCGCGACGCCGGCGAAGACCTCCTCGAGGGGCGCCTCGAGCGCAGCCTGCTCCGCCTCGGAGAGCCTGTCCCAGGCGGCGTGCAGCATCTCGTGCGCGGCGACGACGACCTCGAAGTCCTGGAGGTCGACGTTGACGATGTCGAAGAGTGCGATGCGGCCGTCGGCGAGCGTGTAGCAGCCGAGCACGCCGACCCCCGGCTCGCGACCGCTGCAGACCTGGTCGAACTCGAGCTCGCTCAGCACGCGGGGCTGGCTGGCGTAGAACAGGAAGCGGCCCTCGTCGCTCATCGCGGCCCGGCTCGCGTAGCCGGCGATGGCCGGTGTGGGCTCGTACTGCCAGACCGTGAGGGTATCGCTCACGAGGCGCGGGTTGGCCGCCGCCCAGCCGACCCCGCCGAGCAGCACCGCCTGTGCGGCGATGCAGACCCCGGCGACGACGAGGAGAACGGCTCGGCCTGCACTGCCGGCCGGGCGCCGGGTCCGGTCGGGCTCGCTCATGGCCTCCACGCTACCGGCGACCGACCGCTCAGCCGGCGAGGACGGCGATCGCGGCGTTGAGCGTCGTGGCGAACAGCGACCAGAACCAGTAGGGCAGCAGGAGCGCAGCGGCGGCACGGCTGACATCGCCGAACCGGATGATGGTGGCGAGGATCACGATGTCGATCACGACGATCAGCACGAGCGCGGCCCACAGCCCCGGAGCGCCCACGAGCTCGCCGAGCCCGAAGAAGACCGGGGTCCAGAGCGCGTTCAGGGCGAACTGCGCGACGTACAGCCGCAGGCCGCGCGTGCGGGCCTCCGAGTCGGGTGCCCGCCAGACGAGCCAGCCGGCCACCGCGATCAGCGCGTAGAGCACCGCCCAGACCGGCCCGAAGACGGCGTCCGGCGGCGTGAACATTGGCTTGGGGGCGGCCGCGTACCAGCCCTCGATCGGTCCGGCCGAGATGAGGCCGCCCAGACCCCCGACGGCGGCGGCGATCGCGAGCAGGGTCACCAGCACGGCGGCCGAGCGGGTTCCCTTGCGGTCGGGCTCGGTGCGCGCCGAGCGGTCGACGGCGGATGCGGGGGCTGCAGCCGCGGCGGGCGTGCGAGCGGCATCCGGACGCGCGCCCGGTCGTGTCGCCGTCATGAACCCTCCTCCCGCAACCAGGCGAGAGTAGAAGGCCTACCTCCGAGCATCCTGCGCGCGTCCTGCACGCTTCATCGGTGCGGTCCCGGTGCGGGCCGGGGAGACGGTCAGTTGATGACGGCAATGCCGACCGTCAGCGAGGCGGCGAAGACCACCCACACGAGGTACGGCACCATGATCAGCGCGGCGACCCGGTGGATCGGCCAGAACTCGATGATCGTCGTCGTGATCGCCACGAGCAGCAGCAGGTGCACCGTGAGCGAGAGCCACGTCGCGGTCACGCCGATCGCGGGGTAGAGGGCGAAGAACAGCGGCGACCACAGGGCGTTGAGCACGAGCTGCACGACGTAGAGCGTGAGGGCGCGGTCGATGCGCCGCCGGTGGCGCTCGCGCCAGACGAGCCAGGCGGCCACCGAGGTGGCGAGGTAGAGCACGGTCCAGACACCCGCGAACACCTCGTTGGGCGGGGTCCAGTCGGGCTTCGCCGCCGCCGCGTACCAGCCCTGGATGTAGGGCTGCGAGATGGCCGAGCCGAGCTGCGCCGACAGCAGGTTGACACCGATGATGATGCTCAGCACCAGCGCGGAGAGCGCGATCGGCCGGGGGTCGCCGCGTCGGGCGGTCCCCGGTCCGGTGCCGACCCTGCCCGTGCTCGCCATGTCAGTGCCCGATGAGCGGGCTCATCGCGCGGGCGATGAGGGAGGATCGGCCGGTCGTGCGCTCCTCGGCGTCGGCGGCCGTCATCGCGAGGAGACCGGCGTTCGCGCCCGCGAACCGCAGCGGCTCGGGCTCCCAGTCGGGGGAGCGGTGGCCGACCCAGGGCAGGCGCGTCAGCGCGGTGTCCGCGCCGGTGATCAGGTCGGCGAGGGTCCGGCCGGCGAGGTTCGTCGTCGACAGGCCGTCGCCGACGTAGCCGCCGGCGTAGCCGATGCCGGTCGCCGGGTCGTACTGCACGCTCGCGTGCCAGTCGCGGGGAACCCCGAGCGGGCCGCCCCAGCGGTGCTCGGCCTCGAGCGGGGGCAGCTGCGGGAACATGTCCTGCAGCGTCGCGACGAGGTGCGCGAACACCCGCTCGACCCGGTCGTACTCGTCGCGGATCGCGCTGCCCCAGTGGTACCGGGCGCCGCGGCCGCCGAACGCGATGCGGTTGTCGGCGGTCCGCTGACCGTAGATGATCAGGTGGCGGCCGTCGGAGAACGTCTGGCCGTGATCGATGCCGAGCTCCTCCCAGACCGCCTCGTCGAGCGGCTGGGTCGCGATCATGAGCGAGTACAGGGGCAGGATGCGCCGCTTGAGCTGCGCGGTCGCCGCGCCGTAGCCCTCCAGGGCGAGCGCGATGTGGCGGGCCCTCACGGTGCCGCGATCGGTGCGCACCCTGCCCGCCTCCCAGTGCTCCGCTGTGGTGTGCTCGTAGATCGTCGCTCCGCGCCGCTCGACCGCGCGCGCGAGGCCGCGGACGAGGGCGGCGGGATGTACCCGCGCGCACGCGGGGTCGTAGACCGCGCCGCGGGC
>JAIWOM010000148.1 GCA_020216895.1 Microcella sp. | reverse complement strand
TCAGCCGCACCGGAGCTCCCGTCGGCGACGATCACGGTCACCGGCCGGTCGGGAGCGCTCGCGCGCGCGTCGAGCGCCGCGTCGCGGGCGAGCGGCACGAGGTCGACGGGCGTCAGCTCGAGGGGCCGCGACTCGTCGAGGCGGGCGAGCTCGAGCAGGTCGCTGACAAGCGCGCTCATGCGGATCGCCTCCTTCTCGATCCGCTCCATGGCCTGGGCGACGTCGTCGGGCTCGGCGATCGCGCCCATGCGGTACAGCTCGGCGTAGCCGCGCACCGAGACGAGGGGCGTGCGCAGCTCGTGGCTCGCATCGCCGACGAAGCGGCGCATCTGCGAAATGGTGGCGGCGCGGTCGGCGAAGGCGCTGTCGATGCGGGTGAGCATCATGTTGAGCGAGCTGCTGAGCCGCCCGATCTCGGTGTTGGGGGTGGCGCCGCTGAGGCGCTGGCTGAAGTCGCCGCTGGCGAACCGCGCCGCGGTGGCCTCGACGTCGCGCAGGGGACGCAGCGTCGAGGTGACCAGGATGCGCGTGAGCGCGGCACTGAGGATGACGACGACGAGGCCGAAGCCGAGGAAGATCGAGGCGAACGAGCCGATGACGGCGTTGCTGTCGGTGAGGTCGGCGCCGATGACGAGCGTTGCGGTCGAGCTCTCGCCCGAGCCGGCGTCGGTGACACGCAAGGGGAAGGTCAGAACGCGCCACTGGGTGGTGCGATCGGTGCTGATGAGGGTCATGCCCCCGCCATCGAGCCGGTCGACCATGTCGCCGGTGAGGCGAGAGACGTCGGGAGCCTGCGCGCGGCTGCCCTCGCCGACGTTGTCGTCGATAATCCGGCCCTCGGTGTCGACCGCGCCGAAGTAGAACGGGTTCGAGAAGGCCGAGGGGGTCAGTTCCTCGAACGAGCCGAAGTCGTCGACGGAGAACGACTCGGGCAGGTCATCCGATGCCTCGAGGATCTGACGGTCGACCTCGTCGAGGAGGGTGCGCTGCAGCACCGTGAGGGTGCCGAAGCCGACGACGAGCAACCCCATGGTCACCACGAAGACGGTGACGCCGGTGATCTTCGATCTCAGCGAGATCGACTGCCACCACTGGGTCAGCTGCTCATGCATCGGGGCCCGGGGCTCAGCCCTTGGCGGCCTTCAGCATGTACCCGAAGCCCCGCTTGGTCTGGATCAGCGGCTCGTCGGTGTGCGGGTCGAGCTTGCGGCGCAGGTACGAGATGTAGCTCTCGACGATGCCGGCGTCGCCGTTGAAGTCGTACTCCCAGACGTGGTCGAGGATCTGCGCCTTCGACAGCACGCGGTTCGGGTTGAGCATCAGGTAGCGCAGCAGCTTGAACTCGGTCGGGCTGAGCTCGATGACCTCGCTGCCGATCGTGACCTCGTGCGTGTCCTGGTCCATGGTGAGGTCGCCGGCGCGGATGATCGCGTCGTCGTCCTCCTGCATGGTGCGGCGCAGGATCGCCTTGATGCGGGCGACGATCTCGTCGAGGCTGAAAGGCTTGGTGACGTAGTCGTCGCCACCGACGGTCAGACCCATGATCTTGTCGTCGGTGTCGTCTTTCGCGGTGAGGAAGAGGATGGGGCTCGTGTAGCCGCTCGACCGCAGGCGCTTGGTGACGCCGAAGCCGTTGATGTCGGGCAGCATCACGTCGAGGATGATGAGGTCGGGCTCCTCCTCGAGCACGGCCGAGATGGCCTGCGCGCCGTTGCCGACGGCCCGCACGGCGAAACCGGCGAAGCGCAGGCTCGTGGTGAGCAGGTCGCGGATGTTGGGCTCGTCGTCGACGATCAGAATCTTGGGTCCGTCAGGCATGGCACCAGTCTCTGGGCTTTTGGTGGAAGTTTCCTGAATGCGCTCGGCCTGTCGCGATATCCGAGCGGCCTGTCGCAGGGTCGGCGCGGGGCACTACCGTGCAGGGATGCAGATCCTCCTGATCCCCGGCTTCTGGCTCGACGGCGACTCGTGGGCGCCCATCACCGCGGCGCTCGCCGGGGCGGGCCACACACCGCACCCGCTGACGCTGCCCGGCAAGCGCCGCGGCGACACTGAGCTCGCGGGCATCGGGCTGCGCACGCACGTGGATGCGGTGCTCACCATCGTCGACAGACTCGCGTCGACCGACCCCGACCCCGTGGTGCTCGTCGGGCAATCCGGCGGCGGCACGATCGCGTGGGCGGTCGCCGATGCGCGGCCCGACCGCATCGCCCGCGTGGTGATGGTCGACTCGCTGCCGATGCCGGCGGGCTCGCCGATCAACGACGAGCTGCCCGTCGAGGGCGATGCGGTGCCGCTGCCCGACTGGGAGCTGTTCGAGCCGGAGGACCTCGTCGACCTCGACGACGCCCTCCGCGAGCGCTTCCACGCCATCGCGGTGCCCGAGCCGAAGGGTGTCGCGCACGAGCCGACGCAGCTGCACGACCCGCGGCGCTTCACCGTGCCGGTCACCGTCATCGCCTGCGAGTTTCCCGCCGCGCTCGTGCGGCAGGCGATCGAGAACGGCCGCGAGTGGGCGGGCGAGCTCGCGGCAATGCAGCACCTCGACATCGTCGAGCTGCCCACCGGGCACTGGCCGCAGCTGACGAAGCCGGACGAGCTCGCGGCGAGCATCCTGACCGCGATCGACGGCTAGCGGCGAGCGGACGGGGCGCCCCGCGGGTCAGGCCGCGAGCTGGTCGGCGTCGAGGATCGTGTAGCTGTAGCCCTGCTCGGCGAGGAACCGCTGGCGGTTCTGCGCGAAGTCCTGGTCGACGGTGTCGCGCGCGACCAGCGTGTAGAAGCTCGCGGGGATACCGCTCTGCTTCGGCCGCAGCAGCCGGCCGAGGCGCTGCGCCTCCTCCTGCCGTGAGCCGAACGAGCCGGACACCTGGATCGCGACCGTCGCCTCCGGGAGGTCGACCGAGAAGTTTGCGACCTTCGACACGACGAGCACGGGGGTCGTGCCATCGCGGAACTCCTGGAACAGCCGCTCGCGCTCGTCGACCGGCGTCGAGCCGGTGAGCTGCGGCACGCCGAGCGCCTCGGCGAGCTCGTCGATCTGGTCGAGGTACTGCCCGATCACCAGGATGCGCTCACCCTCGTGCTGCTTCACCAGACGCTGCACGACCCCGAGCTTGGCCGGTGCCGTCGCCGCCAGCCGGTAGCGCTGGTCGTCGGCGCTTGCCGCGTACTCGAGCCGCTCCGTGGGCGGCAGGTCGATGCGCACCTCGAAGCAGCTCGCCGGCGAGATGTAGCCCTGCGCCTCGATCTCCTTCCACGGGGCGTCGAACCGCTTCGGGCCGATGAGGCTGAAGACGTCGCCCTCGCGGCCGTCCTCGCGCACGAGCGTGGCGGTGAGGCCGAGACGACGGCGTGCCTGCAGCTCGGCGGTGAGCTTGAAGACGGGAGCGGGCAGCAGGTGCACCTCGTCGTAGACGATGAGCCCCCAGTCGAGGGCGTCGAGCAGGGCGAGGTGGGCGTACTCGCCCTTCCGTTTCGCAGTGAGGATCTGGTACGTCGCGATCGTGACCGGCTTGATCTCCTTGAGCTGGCCGGAGTACTCGCCGATCTCCTCCGCGGTCAGCGAGGTGCGGCGCAGCAACTCGTCCCGCCACTGCCGCGCCGAGACCGTATTGGTGACGAGGATCAGCGTGGTGGTGTCGGCCTGCGCCATCGCGCCCGCGCCGACGAGCGTCTTGCCGGCGCCGCAGGGCAGCACGACCACACCCGAGCCGCCGGTGAAGAACTGGTCGATCGCCTGCTGCTGGTAGGGCCGCAGGTGCCAGCCGGAGAGGTCGAGGTCGATCTCGTGCGGGGTGCCCGGCGTGTAGCCCGCCAGGTCTTCGGCCGGCCAGCCGATCTTCACGAGCTCCTGCTTGATCTGGCCGCGGGCCCACGGCGCGAGCTCGAACGCCGAATGGTCGATGCGACGGGTCAGCAGCGGGGCGACCTTCTTGTTCGCGGCGATCTCGGTGAGCACCGCGGCGTCGGTCGAGCGCAGTACGAGGGCGCCCTCCGCGTCGCGGAGGATCATGAGGCGCCCGTACCGGCCGACCGTCTCGGTGATGTCGATCGCCACCGACTGCGGCACCGCGAACTTGGCGTACCGCTCGAGCACGGCGAGCATCTCGGCGGCCTCGTGGCCGGCGGCCCGCGCGTTCCACAGGCCGAGCCGGGTGATGCGGTAGGTGTGCACGTGCTCGGGCGCGCGCTCGAGCTCGGCGAACACGGCGAGGGCGTGCCGCGCCTCCTCCGCCAGCGGATGAGCGACCTCGAGCAGCACGGTGCGGTCGCTCTGGACGATGAGCGGGCCGTCAGGATTCATAACGGGCCAGTCTAGGCCGCCCGCCTGAGAGCGTCGGCGCTACTCGAGGGGCTCGAGCGCCGTGATGCTCGCCACGGGCAGCGTGCGCTCGACATCGGCGATGCGGTCGCGCCCGCGCACGCGCCCGGCGGCGATGCCCGTCGGCTCGAGCTCGAAGGAGCGCTCGGTGCCGTCGGGCAGCCGCACGGTGGCGCGGAGCATCAGGCGTCCGCGGAGCGCCAGCTGCCACTGCCGGG
>JAIWOM010000147.1 GCA_020216895.1 Microcella sp. | reverse complement strand
ACGCGGGCCTGCGCATCCGCCCCAGCGGCACGGTGCACGCGAGCATCACCTATCGCGGCGACGGCCTGCTGGCGGGCTCGCGCGTGGCCCCGCGGCCGGCGGCGGCCGGCAGCGTCACCGTGCTTCCGGGCTGACGCCGCGCCCGCTCAGCACGACCGCCTCAGTGGTGCCGGAACCGGTCCGGAGCGAGATCCCAGGGGTCCTTACCGATCAGCTCGCCGACCGCGCGGAACACGCAGCTCTCGACCATCAGCCGCCGGTGCCAGTCGTCGTCGCGGTGCAGGCGGCTCATCCGCTCGATCGGGATGCGGAACAGCACCACCCGGCTGCGCGCGTGCTCGACCCGCCACCGGGCGACACCCTTGACCGTGAGCGGCTGATCGGGCATCGGGGCGACGTCGATGCGCAGGTCGGCGAGCTCCTCCGGCCACAGGTCGACGAGGTACTCGGCGGTCGACTGCACGGTCGTGTCGAACAGGTCGCGCCGCGTGTGGATCAGCGGCAGGTGCGGGCCGGTGATGGGTGAGCGCCCGAGGCGGCCGTGCCGCGCGCGGGCCCGCGCTGACGGGTGCATGCCGCTGCCGCGCTCTGCTCGGGCCACGCCCTCAGCCTACCTGCGCGCCGTCGCCGGTCGGCCGTATGCTGACAGCACGATGACCGTTCGACCGTGCAGCAAGGTCGCGTGCGGCGAGCCTGCGGCCCGCACGCTCACGTACGTGTACGCCGAGTCGATGGCGGTTCTCGGCCCCCTGAGCGTGCGCCGCGAGCCGCACAGCTACGACCTGTGCGAGCGGCACTCCGAGCGGCTCTCGGCGCCGAACGGCTGGCAGATCGTGCGCTACAGCGCGCTCGGCGAGGTCGGCTAGGAGCCCTCGCGTCATCGTGCGCGGAGCGACCGGCGCGAGCGTCGTCGGATGGCCCCCTCCGCCACCAGGCTGTTGATCACGAAGCCCACTCCGACGAGCCAGGTTTCGGTGACGGTGGTGGATTCGCCGCCGCCGATCGACCACACGATGAGCACGAGCGCCTGGGTGCCGCCGGTGACGGCGATCGCGAAGGCGCGGGTCATCCACGCGCCGTGCGCGGCGATGTCGCGCCGCGCGATCGCGCGGGCGCCGAGGACGAGGAACACCGCCATCGGCACCGCGAAGACGACCCGGACGAGCGCCAGCCCGAACTCGTCGCCCGGGCCGTCGAAGACGAGGGCCAGCCAGAGGCTCGCCACCGCGGCGACGATGCCCGCGGGGATCAGCGCGCGGCCGACGCGGCGGTGCCAGGAGCGGCCCTCGCGCAGCGCGGGCGAGAACTGGAAGGCGCCGAGCAGGCAGTAGACGGTCATCCCGACGATGTGCACGATCGCCGCGATCAGATGCCACGCGGAGGGGGCGGCGACGGGGTCGGTGCTGAGCTCCCCCAGGCGGAGGGCCCCGCCGATGATGGGGAGCGCGCTCAGCGCGAGCAGCCCCACCACCGGCAAGGCCGCCCTCCGTCGTGTCCGACCGGGAGCGGTGACCACGGTCACGCGCGCGGCCACCGGGCGGCGGTGCGCAGGATGTAGGCCATGATCGCCAGTTCGACCCCGATCGTGAGTACGTAGTAGACGGCGTAGTCGGGCGTCGCTCCGGCCGCGTTGAAGATCATGATCGGGATGTAGATGATCGTCACCGCGATGTTCGTGATGCGGTTCGCGCGGGCAGGCAGGGTCGCCGAGAGCAGCACCATCAGGCCCGGAATGCCGATTATCACGAAGAAGATGCTCATGAGCATGCCGCTGATCTCGAACTCGAAGATGATGCCGTTGCGGATCGAGTCGATCTCACCCGGCTGGTACAGGTGGAAGTAATCGATGTAGAGCACCAGATAGACGAGTGTCATCCAGGCGGCGGAGAGCCGCGCCTGAACCGGCAAGGGGCGAGAGTCGAGCTGCGTTCGGTCAGCAGTGCGGGTGGTCATCGGGGGTCTCCTCAGGGTGAACGGGCAATGGTTCGTACGTTGTACGTCGTACACTGTACTATTGACCGTACGCTGTACGATTGTCAAGTCGTCCGGTCACGAGAGGAACGTCATGGCAGCGAGGGAGCAGCGGCAGGAGGGCTCAGCGAGCGGGCTCAGCAAGCCGCGCGTCGTCGCCGAGGCGGTGCGGCTGGCCGATCTCGACGGTGTCGATGGCCTCAGCATGCGGCGCCTCGCGAACGCCCTCGGGGCGGGTGCGATGTCGCTCTACCACTACGTCGCGAGCCGCGACGAGCTGCTCGACGCCATGGTCGACGTCGTGTTCAGCGAAATCGAGCCGCCCACCGGCGGCGGCGACTGGCAGGCCGTCATGCGGCGCAGCGCCCTCTCGACCCGGGAGGCGCTGGCGCGGCATCCCTGGGCGATCGCACTCATGGAGTCGCGGACGACCCCCGGCCCGGCGAACCTCCGCCACCGCGAGGCGTTCACCGCGTGCCTGCGCGCGGCCGGCTTCTCCGTCATCCACGCCACGCATGCGAACTGGATGCTCAACAGCTACGTCTACGGGCACGCCCTGCAGGAGGCCGCTCTGCCCTTCCAGACCGCCGACGGGCTGGCGGCCATGACCGAGAGCGTCTACCTGCCGCAGCTGCCGCCCGAGGAGTTCCCCGCCCTCCACGAGTCGGCCGTCACCCTCACCGCCAGCGGCTACGACCCGGCCGGGGAGTTCCTGTTCGGGCTCGACCTGATCCTCGACGCGCTCGAACCGCTGCGCGATCGCGACCGCGCCGAATACCCGGCGTAACCACAGCCGCAAGCCTGCCAGAATGTGGGACATGAGCATCCACACGCCCGCGCGCCCCGCCCTCGACGTCGACGTCGTCGGAGGCATCGCCTTCAAGGTGCGCGACCTCGCCCTGGCCGAGTCCGGTCGTCACCAGATCCGCCTCGCCGAGCACGAGATGCCCGGCCTCATGGCGCTCCGCGAGGAGTTCGGCCCGCACCAGCCCCTCGCCGGGCAGCGCATCGCCGGCTCGCTGCACATGACGGTGCAGACCGCGGTGCTCATCGAGACGCTGCGGGCGCTCGGCGCCGACGTGCGGTGGGCGAGCTGCAACATCTTCTCGACCCAGGATGAGGCGGCCGCCGCGGTCGTCGTCGGCGCCACCGGCACCGTCGACAAGCCCGAGGGCACCCCGGTCTTCGCCTGGAAGGGCGAGACGCTCGAGGAGTACTGGTGGGCCACCCAGCAGATCTTCGACTTCGGCGTCGACGCGGCCGGTGAGCCCGTCGGCCCGACCATGATCCTCGACGACGGGGGCGACGCCACCCTCCTCGTGCATAAGGGTGTCGAGTTCGAGGCGGCGGGCAGCGTCCCGGCCGATGCCGAGGGCGACAGCGCCGAGTGGAAGGTCGTGCTGCAGGTGCTGCGCGACTCGCTGGCGAGCGACCCCCAGCGCTGGACCCGCATGGCCCGGAGCATCCAGGGCGTGACGGAGGAGACCACGACCGGCGTGCACCGGCTCTACGAGCTGCACCGCGACGGCAAGCTGCTTTTCCCGGCGATCAACGTCAACGACTCGGTCACCAAGAGCAAGTTCGACAACAAGTACGGCATCCGCCACTCGCTCCCCGACGGCCTCAACCGTGCCACCGACGTGCTCATGGGTGGCAAGACCGTCTTCGTATGCGGCTACGGCGACGTGGGCAAGGGGTCGGCGGATGCTCTCCGCGGGCAGGGCGCGCGTGTCATCGTGAGCGAGATCGACCCGATCAACGCCCTGCAGGCGGCCATGGACGGCTACCAGGTCGCCCGGCTCGAGGACGTCATCGGCGACATCGACATCCTCGTCACCGCGACCGGCAACGAGAGCGTCGTCACGCTCGACCACCTCCTCTCGCTCAAGCACCTCGCGATCGTCGCCAACGTCGGCCACTTCGACAACGAGATCGACATGGCGGGCCTGGAGGCCCTGCCCGGTGCGGAGAAGGTCGAGATCAAGCCGCAGGTTCACGAGTGGCGCCTGCCGAACGGCCGCTCGATCCTCGTCCTCAGCGAGGGGCGCCTGATGAACCTCGGCAACGCCACGGGTCACCCGAGCTTCGTGATGAGTGCCTCGTTCACCAACCAGGTGCTGGCCCAGCTCGAGCTCGCGACCAAGCGCGCGGAGTACCCGATCGGGGTCTACGTGCTGCCGAAGGTCCTCGACGAGAAGGTCGCTCGCCTGCACCTCGATGCTCTCGGCGTGAAGCTCACCGAGCTGACCCCGCGGCAGGCGCAGTACATCGGAGTGGATCCGGCCGGCCCCTACAAGGTCGAGCACTACCGCTACTAGCGGGCATCCCGATGACCACCACGCGCACCCGCCCCTCCCTCCGCCTGCGCCTCACGCGCGCCGGCATGATGCTCGCCAGCCGCATCGGCGGTGCCGAGCCCGAGCTGCGCGGCCTGTCCGCGCTCGTCCGCCCCGGTGACACCGTCATCGACATCGGTGCCGCGCACGGCATGTACGCGGTGACCCTGGCGGCCCTCGTCGGCCCCCAGGGCCACGTCGCCGCGTTCGAGCCGCACCCGCGCCAGCAGCGCACCCTGCGCCGCTGGCGCG
>JAIWOM010000146.1 GCA_020216895.1 Microcella sp. | reverse complement strand
GACCTCGTGATCGTCGCGCGCGACGCCGAGCGGCTCGCGCGCACCGCCGCCGAGCTCCAGCACGCGCACGGCGTGCACGTCGAGGCGCTGTCGGCCGACCTGCTGACCGAGGAGGGGGTCGCCGCCGTCGAGCACCGTCTCGCCGACGAGCACCGCCCGGTCGACCTGCTGATCAACAACGCCGGCTACGGCATCCGCGGCGACGTGCTCACGACGACCCTCGACGACGAGCTGCAGCACCTCGACATCCACGTCACGGTGCCGCTGCGGCTCGCCCACACGGCCCTCCGCGGCATGGCCGCGCGTGGCCGGGGCCGCGTCGTCATGATCTCGAGCGTCGCCGCGTACACCCCCCTCGGCACGTACTCGGCGGCCAAGGCCTGGGGCGTCTCCTTCGCCCGCGGCGCGAACCTCGTCACCCGCCCGCGGGGGGTCACGGTCACGGCAGTGTGCCCCGGGTTCACGCGCACCGAGTTCCATGACCGGATGCGGGTCTCCACCCGCGGCATCCCCGGGTTCCTCTGGCTCGACGCGCCCCGGCTCGTGCGGCTCGCGCTGCGCGGCATCGACCGCGGCCGCGCCGTCGTCGTGCCCACCCTGCGCTACCGGCTGGTCGTGGGGCTCAGCGGCCTCGTGCCGGACCGCCTGCTCGGGCGGTTCTCGTTCGCTTCGGCATCCCGCCCCGACCAGGCCTGAGCGTCAGGCGCTGACGGCCGCGCGCTGAACCGTCAGGCGCTGCTGCTCAGGCGCTGATGCTCAGGCGCTGACGGTCTCGCGCAGCGTCGACTTCCACTGCACGAGGCCGCGCACGACCGCGCTCGGGTCGTCGGCGAGACGCTCCATGGCCTCCGCGGGCACGAAGTAGTTGACCGCGACGAATCCGCGCACCCGCTCGTCGACATCGTCGGCGAGGCGGGCGAGGATCTCGCACGGCACGTTCTCGTTCTTCGCGATGCAGGCGCGCACGCCCGGATCGGGGTCGCGCGACAGCTTCTCGTAGACCTCGACGGGGGCGTGGTACGACAGGGCCGCGCTCTCGCGGATCTTCGGGTTCGGGTCCTCCGCCAGGCGGCGGATGCGCTCGATCTTCGAGCTCGTCACCGCGGGGGAGAGGAACTGGGCGACGGCCTCCGACGAGCCGATCATGCTGGGCGCGCTCTCGGCGAGCTGGCGGCGCTGCGCGGGGGTGTTGAATCGGATGCAGGACATGCGCAGGATGCTAATCAGGCGGCGGGCGCGTCCGCCGCAGCGGCACGGGGCTCACGGGGAATCCACGGGAACAGCATCGAGGTGCGCCGCTGGTAGTCGGCGTACTCGGGGTACTTGCTGAGGGTGATCGACTCGGTGAACACCGTCGAGCCGATGAACAGCGCGGTCAGCAGCACGGGCCCGACGATCGTCCAGTGCAGGGCGGTGCCGAGGGCGACCGCGCCCATCGCGTAGAGCACCCACCACTGCGCCTGCTCGAAGAAGAAGTTGGGGTGCCGGCTGTACTTCCACAGCCCGTTCGCCAGGAACCGCTGCTCGGGCGTGCCGCCCGCGGCAATCGTCGCGGCCTTGGCGCGGTGGAAGTCCCACTGCTGCTGGTCGGCCACGAACTCGCCGACGAGGAAGGAGAGGAACACGGCGGCGAGCGCGAGATCGAGCGGACCGACCGGCGTCGCCTGGTTCTGGTAGGCCACGAGCGCCGGCAGGGCGATGAGCAGCAGCAGGGCGTTCTGGAACAGCACGATGAACAGCACGTTGAACACCTGGAACTGCGCGGGGCTCATCCGGGCGCGGAGGATCGGCCAGCGGTAGTCCTCGACCCCGCGGTAGCCGCCCTTGCGCGCGAAGTTGAAGGTGAGCCGCGCGCCCCACAGCAGCACCAGCACGGTCATGATCAGCAGCCGGGGGTCGGTGAACCCGGTCGCGGCCCAGAAGGCGGCCACGTACACGATCGGCACGATCGACCAGATGCGGTCGACCCACGAATGGTCGCCGGTGACGAGCGAGGCGATCCAGGTGAAGAGGCTGACCCCAGCGGCGATGCCGACCACGATGACGACGATGTCCATAGCGACGTAGCGTACGCCGGATGCCCACTGGCGGTCGTGCTCCGCCTCACTAGACTGGGCGCGTGTCGGAGCCCGAGAGAGCCTCAGTCCCTCCGGGGCCCCCCGTGAGCGATCGCATCCTCACGGTGCCGAACGCGCTCAGCGCCTTGCGCATCCTCCTTGTGCCGGTCTTCCTGGTGCTCGTGCTCATCGGCGAGGACGTCGCGGCGCTCATCGTGATCGTGGTGTCGAGCGTCAGCGACTTCCTCGATGGCATCATCGCCCGCCGGTTCGGGCAGATCACGCGGCTCGGCCAGCTGCTCGACCCGGCCGCTGATCGCCTGTTCATCTTCGCCGCCGTGATCGCGCTCGCCGTGCGCGAGGTCGTGCCGTGGTGGATCGTGGCCGTCATCGTCGGCCGCGACGTGCTGCTCGCTGGGCTCGGCATCGTGCTCGCGCGGCACGGCTACGGCCCGCTGCCGGTGCACCACCTGGGCAAGGTCGCCACCTTCGCCCTGTTCTACGCGCTCCCACTCCTCGTGCTCGGCCAGGCCTTCCCGATGCTGCAGCCCTACAGCGATCCCCTCGGCTGGGCGTTCACGCTGTGGGGGGCCTTTTTGTACTGGTGGGCGGGCATCCTGTACGTCCGTCAGACGCGGGCCGTGACCGCGCGAGCGCGGGAGGAGGCCCCGGCGGCATCGGATACGCTGGGCGTCCAGAGGAGGTCGATGGATGACTGACAGCACGCCCGGCACGAGCGACGGCGCCTACCGCCCGCACGAGACGACGGCCCACTTCGGGCCGGAGTTCGCGGCGCAGCTGGCCGCCCTCGAAGCCGGTGTGAGCCCCGAGGAGCAGGAGGTCATCGCCGCCCTGCCGTCCGGTTCCGCGCTGCTGATCGTCCGTCGCGGCCCGAACGCCGGTGCCCGCTTCCTGCTCGACGCCGACGTGACCGTCGCGGGCCGTCATCCGGAGGCCGACATCTTCCTCGACGACGTGACCGTCTCGCGCAAGCACGCCGCCTTCCTGCGGCAGGGGCGGCAGTTCTCCGTCCGCGACCTCGGGTCGCTCAACGGCACGTTCATGGCGGGTGATCGGATCGAGGACACCGTCGTGCTCACCGACGGGTGCGAGGTGCAGGTCGGCAAGTACCACCTCACCTTCTACGCCTCCCGCATCGACCTCGCGCCGGGCGCCTGATGGCGGCGCGGTCATCGGCCGCGGCGGCGCGACCGGTCCCGGCCGTCGGGCTCCTCAGCATCGGGCAGGTGCTGGCCAAGCTGAGTCCGGAGTTCCCCGAGCTGACGCCCTCGAAGCTGCGGTTCCTCGAGGAGCAGCAGCTGGTCTCCCCGACGCGCACGGAGGCGGGCTACCGCAAGTTCTCGGCGGGCGATGTCGAGCGGCTCCGCATCATCCTCACGCTGCAGCGCGAGCACTCGCTGCGGCTCAAGGTCATCAAGCACTACCTCGATGAGCTCGAGGCGGGGCGCACCCCGGCGCTGCTCGCCGATGCCCCGCTCGCCGCCTCCATGCTTGCCACCGACCGCCGCTACACCCGTGCCGAGCTGGTCCGCGAGGCGGGTGCGACCCCGGCCCTGCTGACCGACGCGATCAGCGCCTCGCTCATCGCCGCGGGCGAGACCTTCGGCGACGACGCCCTGCAGGTGCTGCGGGCCCTCGTGGAGCTGCAGCGATCCGGCATCGAGCCGCGCCACCTGCGCGGATTCCGGGCGGCCGCCGAGCGTGAGCTCGGCCTCATCGAGAGCGCCCTGATCCCGGTGGCGCGCCGCAACGATCCGTCGAGCCGTGCGAAGGCCGCCGAGCTCGCGCGCGAGATCGCGGGACAGCTCGAGATCGTGCGGTCGAGCCTGATCCGTTCGGCACTCGGCAGGCTACAGTCGTAGTCGGGCCCGACACGCCGACGTGTTCGAGCGGATGTCTCCTGTCGACGCGGGACGGCTCGCTACTCTGAACGGCGTGGCACCAACTGTCACGTTAACGATGAAGGTTAGGTAGGGGTCATGACCGACGCTGAGCAGCGCGACGAGCGCTACGACCTCGGGCTCCTCTTCACCGACGGTCTGCCCGAGCTCGACGACCAGGCGGGCTACCGCGGGGCCGTCGCCGCGCGCGCCGCCGGCATCTCCTACCGCCAGCTCGACTACTGGGCGCGCACCGAGCTCGTCGAGCCCACCGTCCGCGGGGCGGCCGGCTCCGGCACCCAGCGCCTCTACGGTTTCCGCGACATCCTCGTTCTCAAGCTCGTCAAGCGCCTGCTCGACACCGGCATCTCGCTCCAGCAGATCCGCACCGCCGTGAACCAGCTGCGCGAGGCCGGGGTCAACGACCTCGCCCAGACCACGCTCATGAGCGACGGCGCCAGCGTGTACCTGTGCACCAGCGACGACGAGGTCATCGACCTCGTCAGCCGCGGCCAGGGCGTCTTCGGCATCGCCGTCGGCAAGGTCCTGCGCGAGGTGGAGAGCTCGCTCGTCGAGCTCGACTCGACGCCGGCCGCCGACCCGGCCGA
>JAIWOM010000145.1 GCA_020216895.1 Microcella sp. | reverse complement strand
CGCCGAGGTCGCCGCGGCGCTGGGCCTGGCGACGGCGGGCCTCGAGGCACTCGAAGTGGTCTTCGGCGTGATCGGTGCCGACCTCGCCGACGCCGATGAGGCCGGCGCCTCGGACGGCGCAGAGACCCTGATCGTGCGCGAGGCCGACCGCGCTCTCACCGACCGGCTCGACGCGCTGCGCATGCTGGCGGGCGTGGCGGGCGACGACACCGAGGTCGACCCGGCGCGCGACGCCGAGCTGGCTCGCGACCTCAGCGAGCTGCGGCTGGTGAAAGACGACTGGGAGGTCGGCGAGATGCGCCGCGCGGTCGCCGCCACCCAGCAGGGCTTCGCCGACGTCATCGCCGATCTGCCGCAGATCGTCGCGCACCCGCGTGGCGAGCGCCTCGTCGAGGGCACGTTCAACCGTCGCGCCCGCGCCGAGGGCAACACGGTCGGGTACGACACGATCGCGGCGAGCGGCCCGCACGCGTGCATCCTGCACTGGACCCGCAATGACGGCCCCGTCGTGCCCGGCGACCTCATTCTCATCGACGCGGGCGTCGAGCTCGAGAGCTACTACACCGCCGACATCACCCGCACGCTGCCGGTCTCGGGCTCCTTCACCGACGTGCAGCGACGCGTGTACGAGGCCGTGCGCGAGGCGGCCGACGCCGCGTTCGCGATCGTGAAGCCGGGCATCCGGTTCCGCGAGGTGCACGCGGCGGCGATGCAGGTCATCGCGCAGAAGACCGCCGAGTGGGGCTTCCTGCCCGTCTCGGCGGAGGAGAGCCTGGCGCCCGACGCCGGCTACCACCGCCGCTACATGGTGCACGGCACCTCGCACCACCTCGGCCTCGACGTGCACGACTGCGGGCAGGCGCGGCGCGAGTTCTACATGGACGGCATCGTCGAGGCCGGCATGGTCTTCACCATCGAGCCCGGCCTGTACTTCCAGCCCGACGACCTCACCGTGCCGGAGGAGTACCGCGGCATCGGCGTGCGCATCGAGGACGACATCCTGGTGACGGCCGACGGGGCAGAGAACCTGTCGGCGGGCATCCCGCGCACCGCCGACGAGGTCGAGGCCTGGATGCGGTCGCGCTGACGCGCGCCCGACACTCCTCCCCGCGGTCGCGCTGACGCGCGGCCGGCGCCTAGTCGCCCGTGCTCTCCTCGGCCGCGGCCTGCGCCGTCGACTCGGCGAGCGCGAGCCGCGCCCGCGCCGTCTGGCTCGGGTCGATGATCACCTGGTACGAGCCGGCGAGCACCTGGTGGGTCGAGCTGAAGTCGCGGCGACGGCGGTTGACCGCGTACGAGGCGATGCCGAGCATCATGCCGAAGCCGGCGCCGATCAACGCCGCGGCGAGCACCAGCGAGAAGTCGGGCGCGGGCGAGAACAAGAACAGCACGAGACCGAAAAACAGGCCCACCCACGAGCCGCTCGCCGCCCCCGCGATCGCGGCGCGCCCGTAGGTCATGCGGCCGGTGATGCGCTCGACGGTCTTGAGGTCGCTGCCGACGATCGCCATGCCCGAGACGGCGAAGTCGGCCTTGGCGAGCCGGTCGACGACCTTCTGCGCCTCCGGGTAGGTCGCGTACTCGCCCAGCACGTCGCCCTGCGGGACGGTCGGCGGCGCGGCCGGACGGCGGCCGAACAGGCTCGGAGTGCTCACCAGGCCATTCTGACAGCCCGCCGATAAGGTTGTGCCGTGAGCAGCACCCGCGTCTTCGTCGCCCGCCTCGCGGGATGCGCGGTCTTCGACCCTGTCGGCGACCGCGTCGGTCGCGTGCGCGACGTGCTGGTCGTCTACCGCCGCAACGACCCGCCGCGCGTCATCGGCCTCGTCGTCGAGGTTCCGGGCCGGCGCCGGGTGTTCGTGTCGATCGGCCGGGTGACGAGCATGAGCGGCGGCCAGGTCATCACGACCGGCCTGATCAACCTGCGCCGCTTCGCCCAGCGCGGCGGCGAGGTGCGCGTGCTCGCCGAGCTGGTGGGTCGCGGGGTGCAGCTGCGCGATGGCGGCGGCTCCGCGACGATCGAGGACGTCGCGATCGTCGAGGCGGGCCTCGGCGAGTGGACCGTCGACCAGCTGTTCGTGCGCAAGCCGCGCAGCGTGCCCGCGCCCTTCGCGAAGGGCCCGACGATGTTCGTGCGCTGGGGCGACGTCATCGAGCAGACCACCGGGGCCGTGCCGCAGAGCGCCGAGCACCTCGTCGCCTCCTACAACGAGCTGCTGCCGGCCGACCTCGCTACCTCTCTGCTCGAGCTGCCCGAGACGCGCCGCATCGAGGTCGCTGAGGAACTCTCGGACGAGCGTCTCGCCGACGCCCTGGAGGAGATGCCCGAGACCGCGCAGGTGGAGATCATCGCCCAGCTCGACGACGAGCGCGCCGCCGACGTGCTCGACCAGATGGAGCCGGACGATGCCGCCGACCTCATCGCCCAGCTGCCGACCGTGCGCGGCGAGCACCTGCTCGAGCTCATGGATCCGGAGGAGGCGGAGGACGTCCGCTTCCTGCTCAGCTACGACGCCGACACCGCCGGCGGTCTCATGACCACCGAGCCCATCATCGTCTCCGCCGACGCCACCGTGGCGGAGGGTCTCGCGCTGATCCGGCGCCACGAGCTGGCGCCCGCCATCGGCGCGGCGATCTGCGTCACCCTGCCGCCGTACGAGCCGCCGACCGGCCGCTTCCTGGGCATGGTGCACTTCCAGCGGATGCTCCGTTACCCGCCGCACGAGCGCCTCGGCACGATCATCGACCGCAGCATCGAGCCGGTCGGGCCCGACACCTCGGCGGCCGAGGTCTCGCGCCGCCTGGCCAGCTACGACCTCGTCTCGCTGCCCGTCGTCGATGAGA
Source organism: Microcella sp. (assembly GCA_020216895.1). GTDB lineage: Bacteria > Actinomycetota > Actinomycetes > Actinomycetales > Microbacteriaceae > Microcella. The sequence goes on along the minus strand of JAIWOM010000145.1, from coordinate 1,724 downwards.
ACCACCGCCTGGTGGGCGTGGTCACCATCGATGACGTGCTCGACTACCTGCTGCCCGACGACTGGCGCAGCGCCGACCACGACACCACGGTGCCGCCCCGTCGCCGCGCGGTCGCACCCGCTGCCCGCATCCGCCCCGAGGAGGCCCGCTGATGGCGGCGCGCGACCGTCGGCGCGAGCGCCGACCGGAGGTCCGGCTCGACTCGCCGAAGGGCCTGCGCACCCCGCTCGTGCCGCGCTTCTCGACCGGCAACGATCGCATGGGCCGGTTCTCCGAGGCCTTCGCGCGCGGCATGGGCACGCCGTGGTTCCTGGTCGGAATGACCGTCATCGTCACGGTGTGGCTGGTCTACAACACCGTGGCGCCGGTCGAGGCCCAGTTCGACCCGCGGGCGCTGAACTTCACCCTGCTGACGCTGATCCTGTCGCTGCAGGCCTCCTACGCGGCCCCGATGATCCTTCTCGCGCAGAACCGTCAGGACGACCGCGACCGCGTGCAGATCGAGCAGGACCGCCAGCGCGCCGAGCGCAACCTGGCCGACACCGAGTACCTCGCCCGCGAGGTGGTCGCCCTGCGCCTGGCGCTGAAGGAGGTCGTCACCCGCGACCACCTGCGCACCGAGCTGCGGGCGCTGCTGGACGAGCTGGATCGCCGCGATCGTGCGGATGACGAGCGCGCGGAGAGCGGCGAAGCGAGTGGCTCCGGGGCACCGCGGACCGATGAGCGCTGACCGATGAGCACCGACCGATGAGCGCCGAGCCCTCGGGCCCGGCGCACGACCTTGAGGGGCGCGTGCGGGCCGCGCTCGAGCGCGTCATCGACCCGGAGATTCGGCGGCCCGTCACCGAGCTCGACATGGTCCCGAGCATCCGCGTCGACGGCGACGCCGTGCAGATCGACCTGCGCCTCACGATCGTCGGCTGCCCCGCCGCGACGGCGATCGAGCGCGACGTTCGGGCGGCCGCCGAGAGCGTCGACGGGGTCGGCGCGGTCTCGGTCGGCGTCGGGGTCATGGATGCCGCGACGCGCGACGCGCTCATCGCACGGCTGCGCGGCACCCGGCCCTCGGGTCACCCGTTCACGGCCGACTCGCTGACCCGCGTCATCGCGATCACGAGCGGCAAGGGCGGCGTCGGCAAGTCGACGCTGACCGCCAACCTGGCCGTCGCCCTGGCGCAGGAGGGCCTGCGGGTCGGGCTGGTCGACGCCGACGTCTTCGGCTTCTCGATCCCGGCGCTGCTCGGCATCGCCGACGCGAAACCCACGCGGGTCGGCGACATGATCATGCCGCCGCGCGCGCACGGGGTCGCCGTGATCTCGATCGGCATGTTCGTGGATGCCCGCACGGCCGTCTCATGGCGGGGGCCGATGCTGCACCGCACGGTGCAGCAGTTTCTCACCGACGTGCACTTCGGCGATCTCGACGTGCTGCTGCTCGACATGCCGCCCGGCACGGGCGATGTGGCGATCTCGGTGGGGCAGCTGATGCCGCACGCCGAGGTGGTGGTGGTGACGACGCCGCAGCGGGCGGCGGCCGATGTGGCCGAGCGCTCGGGGCTGGTGGCCCGGCAGACGGGGCAGACGGTGATCGGCGTCGTGGAGAACATGGCCGGGCTGGCGCAGCCCGACGGCAGCGTGCTCGAGCTGTTCGGCTCGGGCGGCGGGGCCGAGACGGCCGCGCGGCTGGAGGTGCCGCTGCTGGCGCAGGTGCCGCTCAGCGTGGC
>JAIWOM010000144.1 GCA_020216895.1 Microcella sp. | reverse complement strand
CGGCGGGCGGGCACGCGGTCGCCGCGCGCGAGCGCCGCGTCGGCATCGTCGCCCCAGAGCTGTAGGAGCCGGTCGACCGTGTACCGGGCAGCGAGCAGGTCGGCGCGCAGCCGGGCGGCGAGGTCAGCATCCACCCCCTCATCCAACCAATCCGGCCGCTTCCTGACGAATCCGGAATAGGGCGACCGTGCCGCGACGTTGGCCCCAGGGTGTCCATGCATCTGCATAGACACGGCCGACTCGGCCGAACCGAACCACGAAGGAGAACCACGAGTGACCACCCTCACGACCCTCACCGCCGAGAGCATCCCCGGCTACCGCGCTGGCACCTGGACCGTCGACCACGCCCACACCGAGATCGGCTTCAGCGTGCGCCACCTCGCCATCAGCAAGGTGAAGGGCGTCTTCGACTCCTTCGACGTCGTCGTGCACGCCGCCGAGAACCCGCACGACTCGCGCGTCGAGGTGACCATCGACATGGCGTCGATCAACACCAAGAACGCCGACCGCGACAACCACCTGCGCACCAACGACTTCTTCGCCATCGAGCAGTACCCGACGATGACCTTCGTCTCGACCGGGCTGCGGGTCGAGGACGACGCCCTCCTCCTCGACGGCGAACTGACGCTGCGCGGCGTCACCAAGCCGATCACCATCACGGGCGAGTTCGGCGGCATCATCACTGACCCGTACGGAAACGTGAAGGCGGCCGCAAGCGGCACCACGGTCATCAACCGCACCGACTTCGGTGTGAGCTGGAACGCGGCGCTCGAGACCGGCGGCTTCCTGCTGAGCGACGAGGTCACCATCACCATCGACGCGCAGTTCGCGCTGCAGGAACCGACTGCCGCCTAGACCGTCGTCGCGTCGCCGTCGTCCTCGCGACGGGGATGCTCCTCATCGGCCGGGCGCTGCAGACCGCTCGCGGCGCCCGGGCCGGTGACGATCGGGCCGGTGTCGGTGGTCGTGACCACCTCCGGCTCATCGAGCGGATGCGCGAGCTCGTCGGGCCCGAGGCGCGCGATCAGCAGCGTCAGCACGGCGAGGATCACCGGCACCGCACCGGCCGCGAGGAACGCGACGGGAATGCCGATGAGCTCGCCGACCGGGCCGGCGATGGCCATCGAGATCGGCATGAACACCAGCGAGACGAAGAAATCGAGGCTCGAGACGCGGCCCAGCATGGCGGGCGGCACCCGACGCTGCAGCAGGGTTCCCCAGACGACCGTCGCACCCGAGAAGAGAACCCCGCACACGAAGAGCGCGATGATCATCACCCACAGCTGATCCGTGAGCCCGATGACGACGAGCGGAGCGCAGCCGAGCCCCCAGGCGAGGATCATGAGCGTCAGGTAGCGGCGCGGCAGCCGCAGCGATGCGACCACGATCGAGCCGAGAGCACCGCCGATGCCGAAGGCCGCGAGCGCGAGCGCGAAGGCCCCCGCCCCTCCCCCGGTCTGGTCGCGCACCGCGAAGGGCAGCAGCACCTCGATCGGCCCCATGATGACCAGCACGAGCAGGGCCGAGTAGAGCAGGGTCGCGAGCAGCCAGCGCGTGCGCACCATGTACCGCACGCCGTCGCGCACGTCGATCCAGACGGCGCGCAGCGGATGCGTCGGCTCGGCGTCGGCCTCCCTGCGCACGGGGGTCAACCGCATCGACCCGAGCAGGATCGCCGCCACCGCCTGCGAGACGCCGACGACGGCGAAACCGAGCCCCGGAGAGAGGATCGCGATCGCCGCACTGGCGGCGGCCGGCCCGGCGGCGTTCATGAGGGTGGGGCGCAGCACGCCCTCGATGCCGTTCGCGGCCAGCAGCTCGTCGGCGGGCAGCAGCGCGGGCAGCCACGCCGAGTAGGCGGGGTAGAAGAAGCCGTCGGCCGCCCCGAGCAGCAGGGAAATCACGGCGAGGTGCCAGATCTCGATCGTGCCGGTGAGCGCGAGCGCCGCGATCGTGAGCGCCGACAGCGCCTTGAGCGTCTCGACCGTGGCGAGGATCCGCTTCTGCGGGATCCGGTCGGCCGCGACGCCGCCGAACAGCACGGCGAGCACGAGCCCGATGCTGCCGCCGGTCGCGACGATCGAGAGGTCGACCGGGGTGCCGTCGAGCTCGATCACCTGCCAGACCACGGCGACGACCCACACGCCCGTGCCGAACAGCGACAGCACGAGCGCGAGGGCGAGCAGACGGTACTGCCCGGTTTCGAGGGGCTTGAGCGCCCGAGGGAGCGAGGGCATGACCGCCACCCTATCGGCGGGCGCCCGGCGGTGTGACGTAGCCTGAGACACGATGAGAGAACTCACCGCCGACCAGATCCGGGCCAGCATGGTCAACGCGAGCGACGCCGAGATCGAGCGGATGACCCTGCCGGGCCTGCACGAGACCCTGTGGGGCGAGCGCGAGTACCTGGGCTGGCGCGACCCGGCGGGCTCTCCGCGCGGCTACATCGTGCACTGGGTGGGCGAGCGTCCCGTCGGAATCCTGCTGCGCGCTGCGAGCACGGCCCTGCGCCCCGGCATCGGCGCGATGTGCTCGCTGTGCCACACCCCGCAGCCCTCGACCCAGGTGGTCATGTTCAGCGCCCCGCGCGGCGGCGAGGCCGGCCGCGAGGGCAACTCGGTCGGAACCTACATCTGCATGGACCTCGGCTGCTCGGCCATCATCCGCATGGTGCCGACCACCAGCGAGCTGACGCTGATGCGCGACGAGGTCATCGCCCGGCGCAGCGCGGGCCTGCAGGAGCGCCTGGAGCGCTTCACCGCGAACATCATGCGCACGGCCTAGTCGGCCGCGACGCACCCGGCGCTAGTTGCGCTCGCGGTGCCCCATGAGGTGGAAGGGGATCGCCAGCGACAGCGTCACGGCCATGATGCCGATGAAGAAGGTCAGCGCCGCCCACTCCTCCGGAACCGCGTACGCGTACGCGAACAGCACGAACGACGAGACGAACAGGGCGATCGAGATGACCACGGCGATGATGTTCATGATGGCTCCATTGTGCCAGGTCGCGGCGGGATAATGGCGCATGACCACCGAGCTGTCCTCCCCCGCGCTCTCCCCCGCCCGACGCCCCTCGACCCGGCGCCCCTCGACTCTGCGGCGCCGCGTGCGGCTCATCGGTTGGAGCGCTCTCGGCGCTCTCGCGCTCGTCATCCTCGGGTTCGTGATCTGGGCCAAGACCCCCTACCCGGCGGAGCGCGGCCCGGTCATGGCGGTGTGGGCGAACGAAGCCGTCGCGGTGGAGTACCTGCCGGAGGGCATCCTGATGTCGCCGACGGGGGCGGATGACGGAGCCGACGCGAACGGCGCCGGCCTGGTGTTCGTGCCGGGAGCGCGCGTGCAGGCGCACGCCTACATGTTCCAGCTGAGCGGCGTCGTCGAGCAGTACGGCGTGACGGTGCTCATCACCGAGCCGACCCTCAACCTCGCGTTCTTCGACACCCGCACGCTGGAGCAGTTCACCACGGCGGCGCCCGAGGTCGAGCGCTGGTTCGTCGGCGGGCACTCGCTCGGCGGGGTGCGCGCGTGCCTCATGACGCCCGGCTCCGACGCCGCGGGGCTCGTGCTGCTCGGCAGCTACTGCGCCGGCGACATCGCCGAATCGGGCCTGCCCGTGCTCAGCATCGCCGGCGAGAACGACGCGCTCTCGACGCCCGCGATCATCGAGGAGAACGCCGGGCTGCTGCCCGCCGACGCGGTGTTCGTGACCATCGAGGGCGCCAACCACGCGAGCTTCGGCGACTACGGCCCGCAATCGGGCGACGGCGAGCGCAGCATCACGAGCGAGCAGATGCGAGCCGAGCTGACCGCGCTGCTCGGCGCGACGCTCGCGGGCTAGAGGCGCTCGCGTCGCGTGCGGGCGATCACCCACCAGATGATGGCGCCCACGACGATGCCGCCGATGAGGGCGATGACCGGGGTGAGCAGCACGGGGCCGGCGATCTGGCTCTCCGTCAGCAGGTTCGCGAGGCCGACGTAGATCCAGAAGAAGGCGATGTCGACGAGCGCGGCGATGCCGATGGCGACCCAGGTGACCTTCCACGGGGTGCGCAGGCCCGCGGCCGAGAGCATCCACCCGCTGACGAGCACGGCGAGCGCGATGAGGATCACGCTGCCGATGAGGAACGAGACGACCACCCAGAACAGCAGCTCCGAGCCGCCGTCGAGTGCGCGCAGCAGCGCGTTCGGGTCGTCGCCACCGAGCGAGCGGGTGAAGGCGCTCACCACATTGCCGAACAGCGCGGTCGCCGCCAGGGCGGCCAGCGACATGCCGAACGCGAACCAGCCGGCCTGGAACATCGTGTGGGCGACGGCACCGGCGAGCAGGCTCGACTGCGTCTGCTGCCGGGTGAGCGGCTGGCGCTTCACGGGCCTCGCCGGCGTGGCGGGCGTTGCCGACGTCACGGGCTCGGGCGTCGACGACGGCGGGGTGGGGGTGGGCTCGGCGGCCATTCGTGCTCCTCGCTCGGGGATACCGCGAATCTAGCGCCTAGAGTGTGGCGATGCGCATGAACGCCCTGCTCGTCGGCGGCTCGGGCCAGATCGGCATCGCCGCCGCGCGCGACCTGCTGCAGACCGGCGCGAGCGTCACCGTCGCCCACCGCGGCGGTCGCG
>JAIWOM010000143.1 GCA_020216895.1 Microcella sp. | reverse complement strand
CACGGTCGAGACCCGGCGCGCCAGCGTCGAGGCGGCGAGGCCGGCGTCGGCCTGGCTCCACACCCACTCGCGCAGCAGCTCGAGGTCGAGCAGGGCGGGCTCGGGCTCGGCCCCGCGCTGCTCGAGGTACTCCTCGAGGGCGGCGAGGTCGCCGGCGTAGGCTCGCAGGGTGTGCGGGCTCGCCCCGCGCTCGAGCTGCAGCGACCGCCGGTAGTCGGCGGCCGCTGCGCTCAGAGCGGTTCGGGAATCCCGAGCGATCGGGGCTTCCCGCACGGAGTCGGGGTGCTGCACCCCTCCAGCATGCGCCCTCGGGCTACGCGCCGACGGGTTCCTTCTCGCGCGTGTCCGTCTCGGGCAGCTCGTCGGGCATGCGCTCGGCCTGCCCGTTGGCGCCGCGGGCGGCGGCCTCCGCATCCGTCAGCTCGGGACGACGCGGCCACCAGAAGCGGTCCTTCGCGATGAAGGTGAGCGCCGGCACGATGACCGTGCGCACGAGCAGGGTGTCGATGAGCACACCGATGCAGACGATCACGCCGACCTGGGTCAGGGCGATGAGCGGCAGCACGCCGAGCACCGCGAAGACCGCCGCGAGCAGGATGCCCGCGCTGGTGATGACGCCACCGGTCGCCGCGAGGGCGCGGATCATGCCCTCCGAGGTGCCGAGCGTGGGCACCTCCTCCTTCGCCCGGGTCACCAGGAAGATCGAGTAGTCGACACCCAGCGCCACCAGGAAGATGAAGCTGAACAGCAGCACCGTGGTGTCGATGCCCGGGAACCCGAAGACGGTCGTGAACAGCACCGAGCCGATGCCGACGGCGCTGAAGAAGCTCGCGACCACGGCGATGAGCAGCAGCAGCGGCGCCAGGAGGGCGCGGAGCAGCACGATCAGGACGAGCAGCACGAGCACGAGCACGAGCGGGATGACCAGGTTCTGGTCGCGCGCCTGGGCGTCGCGCTGGTCGAGCGCCGCCGCGTCGTTGCCGCCGACGAGCGCCTGCCCGTCGCCGAGGTCGTCGAGCGCGAGCCGCAGGTCGCGGATCAGCGCGAAGGCCTCCTCGCTCTCGGGGTCGGCATCGAGGATCACGCTGATGCTCGCGATGTCGTCGTTCTGCGCGGCGATGGTCGCCTCGGAGACGCCGTCGATCTCGAGGATGCCCTCGAGGACCTCCTCTGCCGTGTCAGCCGAGGCGATGACGGTCGCCGGTGCCGAGCTGCCGGCCGAGAAGGCCGCGGCGAGGCGCTCCTGTCCGATCACGGCCTCGGGCTTGACGATGAAGCGGTCGTTCTGCGAGAGACCGACGTTCACCGTGGCCAGACCGGATGCCATGGCGCCGAGCACCACGAAGCCCGCGATCGCGACGACGACCGGGCGCTTGCTGACCGCGCGGCCGAGCTTGCCCCAGGGGCTGCGCGACACCTTGTCGGCCGAGCCGTAGCGGGGGACGAGCGGCCAGAACAGCCAGCGGCCGAACACGACGAGCGCGGCGGGCAGCACGAGCAGCGCGTAGGCCATCGCGACCACGATGCCGACGGCACCGGCGAGGCCGAGCGAGCGGTTGCCCGAGAGCTCGCCGAACAGCAGGGTCGCCAGCGCCAGCGCGACGGTCGAGCCGCTCGCGATGATCGCGGGGCCCGCGCCGCGCAGGGCGATGGCCATCGCGACGCGGCGGTCGAGATTCAGCCGCAGCTCGTCGCGGTAGCGCGCGATGAGCAGCAGGGCGTAGTTGGTTCCGGCACCGAACACGAGCACCGAGAGGATGCCCGTCACCGAGCCGTCGACGGTGATGCCGGCCGCGTCGGCCACGAGGCGCGCGACGATGCCCGCGATGAAGTCGGCGATGCCGACGACGGCGAGCGGGACGATCCAGAGGATCGGGCTGCGGTAGGTGATGATCAGCAGCAGCGCCACGACGAGCGCTGTGATGCCCAGGAGCAGGAAGTTCGCGCCTTCGAACACGGCCGCGAAGTCGACCGCGAAGCCCTCGGCGCCGGTGAACCACACCTGCACGCCGTCGGGCAGCCCATCGGCCGCGATGGCCCGGATCTCATCGGCGCGCTCGGCCTGCACCGACACGAGGTCCTCGACCTCGAGCGGCAGAACGACGAGGGCGGTCGTCCCGTCCTCCGAGACGGTGGGCGGCGGAACGAAGCCCTCGAGCGACAGGTCGGCCAGTTCGACGGTGCGCTCGGTGATCGCCGCGATGTCGTCGTCGGTCAGCTCGCCGCTCTCGCGTCCGAAGATCAGGAAGGCGCTCGTGGCGCCCTCGTCGGCGAACTGCTCGGCGAGCTCGGAGGCCTGCACCGACTCCGCGGAATCGGGCAGGCCGACCGGCGGAGCGGAGTCGGCGGACTGGTAGCCGGCGGCGACGAACAGACCGGCGGTCGCGGCGATGCCGACGACGAGGACGATCCAGGACGTTCGGGCGGCAGTGATGAAACGCGTGATCCCGTTCACGGGGCTCCTCTGCGGGTGATCGGGATGCAGGACACAATCGTCAGATGGTCGAATCATTCGACCATCGAACAAAGTAGCGGTAGACTCGATCCGTGCGCGAATCGGCCCAGCAGACTCCCAGCTTCGGGGACGCGCATGCCGCAACGCTCCTCCTGCGCGAGCTGATCGACGTGACCGACGACTTCGAGCGGGCTCTCGCGGGCGAGCTCGCCATCAACGCGACCGACCTCTCCGCCATGGAGCACCTGATCGCTTCGGGGCCGCTCAGCCCGACCGCTCTGGCCGAACGGCTCGAGCTCTCGACGGCCGCGGTGACGACCGTGATCGATCGGCTCGAGGCCTCCGGGCACGCGCATCGCGCGCCGAACCCGGAGGATCGGCGCGGCACGCTGGTGGTGCCCGCACCGGCCTCCGTCGGGCGGGCGATGCAGCGCATCGTGCCGATGGTGACGGCGGTCGACCAGGCGATCCGCGCGTTCCCGCCGGAGGAGCAGGAGATCATCGTGCGCTACCTCGGCACGGTGGTCGAGGCGTACCGCGGGCACGCGGGCGACACCGACCGGGTGCGCTCCTGGAAACGGCCCGAGGGGGCGGGGAGCCCGTCGCCGGAGGGGCGCGCGGGCTAGACCTCGCTCGCCGCGGCCTCGTTGAGGTTGAGCGGCGACGCCTTGCTCGAGAGCTGCTCGTGGCGGACATCCGCCGGCATCGCCTCGATCATGGGCCGGTACTCGACAGAGAAACCGGTGACCTCGGGGAAGCTGGCCGCCGGGATCGTCGAGCTGACGACCTGGTCGTCGTAGACGTGCACGAAGTCGAACGACTGACCGCCATCGACGCCGCTCAGCAGACGCTCGGCGTCGGCGCCCAGATCGAGGGTGTAGCAGGTGGCGGCGGCGACCGAGACGGGGATGCCCGCGAAGGTGCTGTGCGTCGAGTAGTGGAGGTGGCCGCCGAGGATCACCCGCACATCGGTGCCGCGCAGCACCTCGGCGAGCGCCGGCTGGTCGTGCAGCTCGAGCACGGCCATCACCTCGAGCGGCGTCGGCACGGGCGGGTGGTGCAGGGCGAGCACCGTGCCGTGCGGCACGGGCTCGGCGAGCACCCCGGCGAGCCAGTCGAGCTGAGCCCTGCTGAGCTCGCCGTGGTGGTAGCCGGGCACGGTCGTGTCGAGCGAGATCACGCGGAGGCCGCGGATGTCGTGCACCCGGTCTTGCGGGGCGTCGGTCTCGGGCTCGTCGAACAGCAGCGAGGCGTACGGTGCGCGCTCGTCGTGGTTGCCCATGACCCAGATCAGCTCAGCGCCCATGCGCTGCACGACGGGTTCGACTGCCGCGCGGAGCCGGCGGTATGCATCGGGCTCACCCAGGTCAGTGAGGTCGCCCGTGAAGACGAACGCATCGGGCCGGACCGGCCCGGCCTCGAGACGGCGCAGAGCCGCGGCCAGGCGCTCCTCGACGGGCACCGTGCCATAGAGCGCCCGCCCCTCCCCCAGCAGGTGCGTGTCGGAGATGTGCGCGATCACGTGGCTGGCCGGCGGGTACTGTCCCATCTGCGTCATGGCGACAGGGTACCCGCCGACGGTGAACCGCTATCAGGATGCGGAGCGCTCGCTCGCGCGACTCCCCGCCCGCCGCCACAGGCCGTCGTGACCGAGCTGCACCCGCTCGTCGAGCTCGAGCGACCCGAGCGCGCCTCGGATGGTCGCCGGGCTCTCGCCGACCGCGCGGGCGATCTCCTCCACGCCCATGCCGCGTCGCGGCCGCAGAGCGTCGAGCACGCGCGTGTGCAGGGCGCTCTGGCCCGTGGGCCGGGTCGACTCCTCTCCGGCCTCGTCGAGGGGCAGTACGCCGTCATCGCCGTAGGCGAGGCGCATGACATCGGCGGCGCTGGTGATGAGGGTCGTCTCGAAGGCGCGAAGGAAGTGATGGCACCCCGCACTGGCCGCGCTGGTGATCGGTCCGGGGACCAGCCCGACGGGACGCCCCATGCCGAGGGCGTGGCCGGCGGTGCTGAGCGCGCCCGACCGGCGACCGGCCTCGATCACGACGGTGGCGTCGGCGAGCGCCGCGATCAGCCGGTTGCGCTGCAGGAAGCGCCACTTCGTCGGCGCGGAGCCGCAGGGCGCCTCGGAGAGGAGCAGGCCCTGCTCGGCGATGCGGGTGAGCAGCGCCTCGTGGCCGCTCGGGTAGAGGCGGTCGAGCCCTCCGGCGAGCACCGCGACGGTGGCGCCGCCGCT
>JAIWOM010000142.1 GCA_020216895.1 Microcella sp. | reverse complement strand
TCGCGGGCACGCCGTACTCGGCGGCGCGCGCGGCGGCGCGGTCGGTGTCGAGGTCGGCCACCATGACGACCCGCACGTCGGCGGCGCGGGTCAGGTTCTCGAGGTACTGCTGGCTGATGACGCCCGCGCCGATGACGCCGACGTGGACGGGGCCCTGGCCGCTCACAGCTCGACCCCGAGCGTGCGCACGAACCGGATGCTCTCGGCGATGCCGTCGTAGAGATCGCCGGCGTAGGCGTCGAACTCGATCACGGGCCGCGCCTGCGGAGCGGCGGCGAGGATCGCCGCGATGGGCAGCTCGCCCGATCCCGCGGGCAGCTGCCTCTCGGTCTCGCGGGTGACCGGGCCGTCTTTGATGTGCAGCGCGACGACGCGCTCGCCGAGCCGCTCGAGCAGCCCGACCGGGTCGACGCCGCCGACGGCGCTCCAGTAGGCGTCGACCTCGAGCACGACGCCGTCGCCGAGGTGATCGGCGAAGACCTCGAGGGCGGGTGTGCCGCCGATGCGCTGCTCGAGCTCCCACCAGTGGTTGTGGTACCCGATGCGCACGCCGTGGTCGGCGGCGCGCTCGGCGGCCTCGGTGAGCCGGGCGGCGATGGCCGCGACCTGCTCGCGCGAGGTCCAGAGCTCCTCGGGGATGAACGGGTCGATCACCGTGGTCGTGCCGGTGCGCGCCGCAGCGGTGAACAAGGTGTCGAGATCGGCCCCGAGCACCGTGGCGTGCGCCGTGGGCGCGCTGAGACCCGAGGCCTCGAGGGCCGGGGCGACCTGGTCGACGAGCTCGGTGAGGCCGTACGGCTCGACGGCCCGCAGACCGAGGTCGGCCAGTCGCTGCAGCGTCGCAGCCGGGTCGGCGGCGAACTGCTCGCGCACCGTGTAGAGCTGCACCGAGGCGGGGGGACGGGTCACGCGGGTTCTCCTCGAGGGGTCGGATGCCGCGGCTGCGCCGCGGTCCCGTCCACTCTATTGGCGGAGGACCAGTGGCACCAACAAAGGTATGACCTAAGCGGAAGCGGGCTCGGTCGACGCCGACCGGGGCTCCGCATCCGCGATCGCCGCCCGTGCCAGCGGGCCGCGGGTGACTCGCGAGATGCGGATGACCCCCGCGCCGACGAGCCCGATCACGGCCGCGATGAGGATCACATAGAACGCGACCGAGAGGTAGCCGTTCGCCGAGTTCACCGGGTCGAGGAAGGGGTACGGGTAGTACGGGCCGTCGCGCAGCGGGTCGAAGGTCAGCGGACCCCGGATGAGCGTGTACGTCACCCAGACCAGCGGGAAGACGACGATGGTGCCGATGTGCTTCCAGTCGAGGCGGTGACGACCGGGCGCGAACAGCCAGTCGATCACCATGTAGAGGGGACCCCAGACATGCAGGATCTCGTTCGACCAGTCGAGCGTCGCGCCCTGCGGCAGCTCGACGTTGCGCAGCAGCAGGTTGTAGACGATGCCCGTCGTCGCCATGTAGGTGACGACCGCGGCGCGCAGCACCGAATACCACCGCGCATCGCGGCGCATCAGCGTCAGCCCGACACCCATGGTCAGCACCACGACCGACGCGATGTTCGACTCGATCGTGAAGAAGCTGACGAAATTCACGATGCGGAACGGGATGTCGGTGAGCCCCTGATCGGTCCAGTAGCTGATCGACCAGACGAGCTGGCCGACGACGGCCGCCCCGATAGCGATCAGCGCGACGAGGCGCAGGACGAGGAACGATGCGGTCATGGGCGGCCTTCCCCTTCGAACGGATGCCCGCTCATGCTACGTGCCCGCCCCGGGAACGCGAACGGCCCCGCCGAAGCGGGGCCGTCCGTGTGATCGGAGGAGGCGGGCGCCGGTCTGCCCGGCGCCCCCACCCACGACGTGCGCCGCAGCAGCGGCAGCGCACAAAGAGGCTCAGATCGAGTTGACGTCGAGCGGGATGCCCGGGCCGAACGTCGTCGAGAGCGAGCCCTTCTGCAGGTACCGCCCCTTCGAGCTCGACGGCTTGAGGCGCATGACCTCGTCGAGCGCCGCCTTCAGGTTCTCGTGCAGCTGCTCCTCGGAGAACGTGGTCTTGCCGATGACGAAGTGCACGTTCGCGTGCTTGTCGACGCGGAACTCGATCTTGCCGCCCTTGATGTCGGTGACGGCCTTCGCGACGTCGGGGGTGACGGTGCCGGTCTTCGGGTTCGGCATGAGGCCGCGGGGGCCGAGCACCTTGCCGAGGCGGCCGACCTGGCCCATGAGCTCGGGGGTCGAGACGGCCGAGTCGAAGGCGGTGTAGCCGCCGGCGACCTTCTCGATGAGCTCCACGCCGCCGACCTCGTCGGCGCCGGCCGCGATCGCGGCCTCGGCCGCGGGGCCGGTCGCGAACACGATGACGCGCGCGGTCTTGCCGGTGCCGTGCGGCAGGTTGACGGTGCCGCGCACCATCTGGTCGGCCTTGCGGGGGTCGACGCCGAGCTTCAGGGCGACCTCGACGGTCGAGTTGGTGTTCTTCGAGCCGGTCTCGCGCGCGACGGCGACCGCCTCGAGCGGAGCGTAGAGCTTGCCCGGCTCGATCTTCTCGGCCGCGGCCCGGTAGGCCTTGGACTTCTGTGCCATGTTGTGTCTCCTGTACGTGAGTTCGCGGTTGACGAGCCTGGCTGGCTCTCCCGCTGAGGTGAAAGTGGAAGGGGTCGAGCTACTGCTCGACGGTGATGCCCATGCTGCGAGCGGTGCCGGCGATGATCTTCTCCGCCGCCTCGATGTCGTTGGCGTTCAGGTCGACCTGCTTCTGCTCGGCGATCTGACGCACCTGCTCCTTGGTGAGCTTGGCCACCTTCACGGTGTGGGGGGTCGACGAGCCCTTCTGCACGCCCGCGGCCTTCTTGATGAGCTCAGCGGCCGGCGGGGTCTTGAGGATGAACGTGAACGAGCGGTCCTCGTACACGGTGATCTCGACCGGGATGACGTTGCCGCGCTGCGACTCGGTCGCCGCGTTGTACGCCTTGCAGAACTCCATGATGTTGACGCCGTGCTGACCGAGCGCCGGGCCGATGGGCGGGGCGGGGTTGGCGGCGCCGGCCTGGATCTGCAGCTTGATCAGACCCGTGACCTTCTTCTTCGGTGCCATGTTCTTCTTCTTTCTGTCGAGCAGCACCCGGGTGGATGCTGCGCTCCCGCCTGCGCGCCCTCTGCGCGCCGCGGTGAACTGGGGTGAGGGGGTTCGTGGGGGCTAGAGCTTGGTGACCTGGTCGAAGCTGAGCTCGACCGGGGTCTCGCGCTCGAACAGCGAGACGAGCACGGTGAGCTTGCCGCTCTCGGGCTTGATCTCGCTGATCGTGCCGGGGAGGCCCGCGAACGAGCCCTCCTTGATGGTGATCGTCTCGCCGACCTCGAAGTCGATCTCGGCCGGGATGACGCGCGCCGCGACACCGCCGCCCTTCGCCCCGCCCGCCTTGGCCGGAGCCTCGGCGATCTGCACGGTCGACTTCAGCATCTGGAAGGCCTCGTCGAAGCGCAGCGGGGTCGGGTTGTGGGCGTTGCCGACGAAGCCGGTCACGCCGGGCGTGTGGCGCACGACCGACCAGCTGTCCTCGTTGAGGTCCATGCGCACGAGCACGTAGCTGGGGATCCGCACGCGGGTGACGAGCTTGCGCTGACCGTTCTTGATCTCCACGACGTCCTCCATGGGAACCTGCACCTCGTAGATGAAGTCCTCCATGTTCATCGAGATCTTGCGGTTCTCGATGTTCTGCTTCACGCGCTTCTCGAAGCCCGCGTAGGAGTGCACGACGTACCACTTGCCCGGCTTCATGCGCAGCTCGAGCTTGAACTCCTCGTAGGGATCGACCTCAGCCGGGTCGACCTCGGCATCCGCATCCGTCGCCGCCTCGGCCTCCTCGGCCGAGTCGATGTCGAGCGCGTCGTCGACGATGGCGTCGGCCTCCGGGTCGGCGGCGGCCTCGAGCGCGTCGAGCAGACCGTCGAGGTCGGGCTCGTCGCTCTCGTCGACGACGTGCATGGCGCGGTGCTCGGCGGCGTCGGCCGCGTGCAGGTCGGCGTCGAGGGTGTTGCCCTCCTGAGCCTCGTCCTCCTCCGACGACTGCTCAGCGGCGGTCGAGTAGTCGAGGTCGCTGGGGAGCTTCTCGGTCACAGTGGTCTCTCTCCTTCAGTACGGTGCGGGTGCGGGGGGCGGGGCTACAGCCCCACCGCCGTCGTTCCGTCACCGAAGACGAACCGCACGAGCCACAGGAACACGATGTCCAGGCCCGAGACGATCGCCATCATGATGATCACGAACACGAGCACGACGAGGGTGTAGGTGACGAGCTCGCGGCGGGTGGGAGTGACCACCTTGCTGAGCTCGTTGATCACCTGGCGCAGGAACAGGGCGATGCGTCCGAAGGGGCCGCGCTTCTCGGCGCGGTCCTTCTTCGCGTTCGCGACGATGTCCTCGCCGGGCTCGTCGATCACATTGCTCACGTGATGCTCTCCTCACGACTCGCGGTCGTCTTCTCGGGTGCTGCTGTGCTTCGCGCCGCGCCCTCCGGGAGCGCTGCGGCGCATGTCACCGCCGTTCCCGGGAGGCTCCCTGAGGAGCCTCCCGGGCCGACGACTCTGCAGGGCGGACAGGACTCGAACCTGCAACCTGCGGTTTTGGAGACCGCTGCTCTACCAATTGAGCCACCGCCCTCTGCGGTGGATGGCTGATCTGCAGGCACGCGAAAGCATGGCAGAGA
>JAIWOM010000141.1 GCA_020216895.1 Microcella sp. | reverse complement strand
CGGGTGCCGCAGGGCGAACAGCTCGGCGGGGTTGTGCGCGTAGCGCTCGCCCCCGTGCACGTGGTGCACGTCGTCGGTGTCGAACAACAGCCCGTCGGCTCCGACGCTCGCGGCCATATCGGCGAACTCCTGCTCGAAGGCCCGGCCGGTGGCGTGCTCGATGAGCGCCGCGACCCCCTCCCAGGTGAGGTTTGTGTAGCGGCGCGCGGTGCCGGGCGCGAAGTCGAGTGGAGCCCGCTCGAGCGCCTCGCGCACCGTCGTCGCCCGTCCGTGCGAGAACGGAGCCGGGCCGCCCTCCAGCACGACGTCGGCGACCCCCGAGGTGTGGCTCGTGAGGTGCGCCAGGGTGACCTCGGCGTTGGCGAACCCGGGCAGGGCATCCCGCAGCGGGGTTTCAGTGGTCAGGAGCCCGCGCTCGACGGCGCGCATCGCCGTGAGCGCGACGAGCGGCTTGGTGACCGAGTAGAGCGCGAAGCGGTCGTCGACGTGGGCGGTGCGCCCACTGACCGGGTCGGTGCCGAACGCGGCGACGTCGACGACCCCGTTCACGTCGGCGATCGCGAGCACGGCGACGGGCAGGCGGCCGGCGTCGACGTGGCGGCGGGTCCAGTCGGCGGCGGCGCTGAAGGCGGTGGTGGCGGTCATGGATGCTCCGGTCGGGTCGCGGCGGAATGTCTCGGGGTCGCGCTAGCTCAGCTGCGGCAGCACCTCGGCCGCGATCAGGTCGAGGTGCTCGAGGTCGGTCATGTCGACCGTCTGCAGGTAGAGCCGGTCGACGCCCAGCTCGCGCAGGGCGCCGATGCGGTCGACGACCTCGGCGGGGGTGCCGACGAGGCGCTCGCCGTGGTCGCTCGCCGGGTCGATGCCGACCGCCTCGCAGCGGCGGGCTATCTCGGCGGCGTCCCGGCCGACGACGGTGGGCCAGGCGGCCGAGAGCTTCAGCGTGGCGGGGTCGCGCTCCTCCTCGAGGCAGACGGCGCGCACGTTGTCGAGCACCTCGGCGAAGCCCTCCAGCGAGCGGAACCCGATGTTGAACTCGGTGGCGTAGAGCGCGGCGAGGCGCGGCGTCTTGCGCGGGCCGCCGCCGCCGACGATGACGGGCATGCGCTCTTGCACGATCTTCGGCAGTGCGGGCACATCGACGAGCCGGTAGTGGTCGCCCTCGAAGGTGAAGGTGGCGCCGTCGGGGGTGGCCCAGTAGCCGGTCACGATGGCGAGCTGCTCCTCGAGCATCCCGAACCGCTTCTCGGGGAAGGGGATGCCGAAGGCCTCGTGCTCGCGCGCGTACCAGCCGGTGCCGAGGCCGAACTCGGCGCGGCCGTGCGACATCTGGTCGACCTGCGCGACCTGCACGGCGAGGACCCCGGGGTGACGGTGCGTGGCGGAGCTGACGAGCGTGCCGAGGCGGATCGTGCTGGTCTCGCGGGCGAGGGCGGCGAGCGTCGTCCAGGCGTCGGTCGGGCCGGGCAGGCCGTCGCCGTCGCCCATGACGAGGTAGTGGTCGCTGCGGAACCAGGCGTGGAAGCCGAGCTGCTCGGCGCGCTGCGCGTGCGCGACGATCGTGTCGTAGCTCGCGCCCTGCTGGGGCTCGGTGAAGACGCAGAACTCCATGGAACGAGACTACGACCCGCATCCGCCCCGGATGCCCGCAATAGGTATGATCTAACGCATGACCCGCACCGCGATCGTCACCGGAGGCCTCAGCGGCCTCGGTGCCGCGACGGCCGAGCGGCTGCGCGCCGACGGCATCCGCGTCCACACGCTCGACCTCGCCGCCGCGGGCGAGGGCGATCCGTTCGCCGCCGATCACCACCAGCTCGACATCAGCGACGACGCGGCGGTCGCCGCGGTGGCCGAGCGGGTCGGGCCCGTCGACATCCTCGTCACCTGCGCCGGAATCGTCGGGCCCAACAAGCCGCTGCTCGAGACCACGGCCGACGAGTGGCGCCGGACGCTCGATGTGAACGTCATGGGAACGGTGGCGAGCATCCGCGCCTTCGCCCCGGGCATGGTCGCGAAGGGCTGGGGCCGCATCGTCACCGTCGCCTCGATGGCCGGCAAGGACGGCAACCCGAACCTCGCCGCCTACTCGGCGACGAAGGGTGCGGTCATCGCGCTGACCAAGTCGGTCGGAAAAGAGCTCGCCCAGACCGGCGTGCTCGTCAATGTCATCGCCCCCGCGGTGATCGACACCCCCATGAACGCGAAGACCGACCCGGCGGTGCTGCAGTACATCACCGACCTCATCCCCATGAAGCGCGTCGGGCGGCCGGAGGAGTTCGCCGAGCTCGTCGCCTTCCTCACCTCCGACCGGGTCAGCTTCTCGACGGGCGCGGTCTACGACCTCAGCGGCGGCCGCGCCACCTACTAGCGGTCTCCAGCAGGAGGCTCCCGAATCCAAGGAACTGCGATGAAGCTCATGCGCCTCGGCCCGGCGGGCCACGAACGCCCCGTCGTGCGCGTCGACGAGAACCACTACGTCGACGTCTCCGATGTCGTGACCGACTTCGATGAGCGCTTCTTCGGTTCGGGCGGGATGCTCGGTCTCGAGCGCGTCGTCGGTGAGCGCGTCGCGGCCGGTGCCGTGCGGCCTTTCGCCGGGGAGAGGGTCGGTGCGCCGATCGCGCGCCCGCACCAGATCCTCTGCATCGGCCTGAACTACAGCGACCACGCCGCCGAGTCGGGCATGCCGGTGCCCGACGAGCCGATCCTGTTCACGAAGAGCCCGAACACCCTCGTCGGCCCCGACGACGACGTGCGCATGCCGCGCGGTGCCACGAAGCTCGACTGGGAGGTCGAGCTCGGCATCGTCATCGGACAGCGCACCAGCTACCTCGACTCCCCGGAACAGGCCCGCGAGCACATCGCCGGCTACCTGGTGGTCAACGACGTCTCCGAGAGGGCGTTCCAGATCGAGCGCGGCGGGCAGTGGGCCAAGGGCAAGTCGGCCGAGACGTTCAACCCGGCCGGCCCGTGGCTGGCGACCCCCGACGAGCTGCCCGACGTGATGAACCTCGGCATGTGGCTCGAGGTCAACGGGCAGCGCCGCCAGACCGGGTCGACCGCGACGATGATCTTCGACCCGTTCGTGATCGTGCACTACCTGAGCCAGTTCCTCGTGCTCGAGCCCGGCGATCTCATCAACACGGGAACGCCGCCCGGGGTGGGCCTGGGCATGACGCCGCCGACCTACCTGCAGGTGGGCGACGTGATGGAGCTCGGCATCGACGGGCTCGGGGCGCAGCGGCAGACGGTCATCGCGCCGCGCTGACGACGCCCGCTACCGCTCCGGCGGCGTGATCTGCGAGCGACCCACGATCGCGACGATCGACTCGCCCCGCTTCAGGCGCACCTGCAGCCGCAGCGCGCCCGAGCGTGCGATGAGCACCCCGATGACGATCGCGGCCGCGGCGGGCACGGCGCCCGAGATGATGAGCGCGGGCTGCGGCCCGAGCAGCTCGGCCAGGCCGCCCATGAGCGGCCCGCCCACGGCCTGCCCGCCGACCATGATGATCACGTAGAACGACATGACCCGGCCCCGGATGCCCGGGTTGCAGCTGAGCTGCACGAGCGAGTCGGCCATGATCGCGTAGATGAGTCGCGCCATGCCGACGCTCACCAGCAGCACGAGGAACATGCCGTACAGGGGGGCGAGCCCGGCGAGGGCCTGCAGAGTGCCGTACGCGAGCGCGGCGATGATGATGGTTCGCAGGCGCAGGGTGCGCATCCGCGTCGAGAGCAGGGCCCCGGTCAGCGCGCCGATGGCGACGAGCGAGCTGTAGAGGCCGTAGCCGGTCGACCCCGACTCGTAGACCTCGTTCGCCATGCCGGTCAGGATCACCGGCAGCGACATTCCGAAGACGGCGACGAACATCAGCATGATCATCGGCCAGAAGATCGTCGGCTTCGAGCGCGCGTACTGCAGCGCCTGACGGATCTGCCCGCTCTGCCGCGGCTGCACGGGGATGATGCGCAGCTCGTCGCTGCGCAGGGTCGCGAGCGTGATGACCACGACGAGGGCGGCGACGGCGTTGACGGCGATCGCCCAGCCCGAGCCCGCGGCGGCGATGATGAGGCCCGCGACGGCCGGGCCGATGAAGCCGCCGAAGTGGAAGACCGAGGCGTTGAGACTGATCGCGTTCTGCAGCAGGCGGGGTTCGACCATCTCGGTCACGAGCACGACCCGAGCGGGGCTCTCGACCACGAACACGCAGCCGATCACGACCGAGATCGCGTACACCTGCCACAGCTCGACCACCCCGGTCAGAGCCAGCGTCGCGAGCAGCGCGCTGAGCACACCGAAGGCCGTGTAGACGCCGATCAGCAGCGCCCGCTTCGAGAAGCGGTCGGCGATGACTCCGCCGTACGGCCCGAGCAGCAGCATGGGTGCCCACTGCAGGAAGATCGTCACCCCGACCGCGGCGATGTTGCCCGTGAGCTCGAGCACGAGCCAGTCGGTGGCGATGCGCTGCATCCAGCCGGCGGTGTGGGCGAGCAGCTGCGAGGCCTGGAAGCGTCGGTAGTTGCGGATCTGCAGGGCGGCGAACGAGTCGCGCACGCTCGGCTTGCCGCGGTGCACCGGGATCGGCTCGGTGGGCGGGAACGCTGGGGCGAGGGGGTCGGGCACGGTGCTTTCGCGGCGAGGGCGGGTGGTTCGGGGCGGCGGATGCGGGGCCGAGGCTCGGCCGGTCACCAGCCTACGCCCGCGCGGACGCGCGCCGGCGAACCCGCC
>JAIWOM010000140.1 GCA_020216895.1 Microcella sp. | reverse complement strand
GAGCCCGGCGATGACGGCCGCGAGCCCGAGCCGCACCCGCTCGATCGGCGGGAAGGGCTCGTCGCGGCGCGTGAGCCAGCGCCACCCCCACACGAGCGCGAGCAGCAGGGCGAAGGCGAGCCCGCTCGGCCGCGTCAGCGCCATGACGGTGACGACGACCGGCAGCAGCACCCAGCGGCGGTCGAGCACGAGGATCAGCGCGCCGAACAGCAGCGCCAGGTGCAGGCTCTCGGCGTAGCCCACCTGGTAGATCGGCGACAGCGGGGCGACGCACAGCAGGGCCGTGGCGAGCAGCGCCGTGCCCCCGCCGAGCCAGCGGCGGCTGAGCCGGAAGAACAGCAGCGCGGCACCGGCGCTCGCGACCACCGCGATCGTCACGGCGACGGCGGCGAAGCCCTGCGGCGAGGCATCGCCGGTGAGCGCCATGCCGATGCGAATGAGCCCCGGGTAGACCGGCATGAAGGCCCAAGCGCTCTCGCCGGCGAGGCCGTTCTCGTCGCGCGGGATCTCGCTCGGATACCCGACGACGCTGATGATGTAGTACCAGTGCGCGTCCCACAGGCGGGCGAAGTCGAGGTAGCCGGGGCTCGCCGACGTCCAGGCGTTCTCGCCCTGGCGCGCGGCGAACAACAGCAGGATGCTGGTGGTGACGAGCCGGGAGGCCGCCCAGATGCCGAGCACCGCCACCCACCAGGGCGTGCGGCGCAGCACGTCGAGCGCCGCACCCGCGGAGCCCGCCGCCGGGGGCGCGAGGGTCGTCACCCGACCGGCTCCCCCGTCAGCCAGGCTCGCAGGCCGCGCTCGCAGGCGATGATCTGCTCGACCGGCACGCGCTCGTCGTCGGTGTGGGCGAGCGACGGGTCGCCCGGGCCGTAGTTGACGGCGGGGATGCCGAGCTCGGCGAAGCGGGCCACGTCCGTCCAGCCGAACTTGGGCTGCGGGGTGCCGCCGACCGCGGCGGCGAAGTGCTGCGCGAGCTCCGCATCCAGCCCCGGGCGGGCGCCGCCCGAGGCATCGGTGACCGTCATCGTGACCGCGGGCGCGACCGAGGCGAACAGGTCGCGCAGCTCCTGCTCGGCCTCGGCGACGGACCGCGACGGCGCGAAGCGGTAGTTGACCGTGAGGACGGCCTCGTCGGGGATGACGTTGCCAGCGACCCCGCCGCGGATGCCGACGGCGTTGAGCCCCTCACGGTAGCGAAGGCCGTCGACCTCGATCTCGAGCGGCTCGAAGCGGGCAAGCAGGTCGAGCACGGGGGCCAGGGCGTGGATCGCGTTGACGCCCATCCAGGCGCGCGCCGAGTGGGCGCGGCGACCCGTCGCCGTCAGCTCGACGCGGAGGGTGCCGTTGCAGCCGCCCTCGATGCCGGCGTTGCTCGGTTCGCCGAGGATGGCGAAATCGGCGGCCAGCAGCTCGGGCCGGGTGCGGGCGAGCCGGCCCAGACCGTTGAGGCTCGCCTCGACCTCCTCGTGGTCGTACCAGACCCACGTCACGTCGTAGGCGGGCTCGGCGAGCGCGACGGCGAGCGCGAACATGACCGCGCACCCTCCCTTCATGTCGACGGTGCCGCGGCCGTGCAGGACGCCGGTGCGGGCGTCGCCCTCCAACCGGCTCGGCAGGTTGTTGTTCACCGGCACGGTGTCGATGTGGCCGGCGATGACGACCCGCTGCGCGCGGCCGAGGTGCGTGCGGGCGACGATCGCGTCACCGTCGCGCAGCACCTCCAGGTGGGGGGCGCGGAGGCGGAGCACGCGCTCAATCGCGTCGGCGAGCATCCGCTCATCGCCGGAGACGCTCGCGATGTCGACGAGCGCCGCCGTCAAGGCGACCACGTCGTCGAGGGGCAGGTCTGCAGGCGGCGTGTTCACGCCCCCAGCGTATCCGCCGACCCCGTTCGCTCATTCGGGTGCGACGGCGTGGAACCGGGCGCGCCGCCACTGCCGCACGGCGTGTCGGGCGCCGACCCCGCACGACCGACCGGCACGACGGCGCCGGTAGCCTGGAGGCATGTCGAGCACCCCCATCGCCACGGATTCCGAGCGCGCCACCCGCCACGCCTGGGGCTACGGCCTCGCCACGGTGCGCGAGGCCGACGGCACCGTGCTCGACACCTGGTTCCCCTCCCCCGAGCTCGGCGCGCTGCCGCACGGGCGCGACCCGTACATCGTGCCCGCCGAGATCGAGCACCTGCAGGGTGACGACCCGCGGCGCGGCGTGCGGCGCGAGGCGCGCACCGTGACCATCGACCTGGATGCGGCGCCGCAGTCGACCCCCGACGCCTACCTGCGCCTGCACCTGCTGTCGCACCGGCTCGTGCAGCCCAACACGCTGAACCTCGACGGGATCTTCGGCCACCTGCCGATCGTCACCTGGACGACCGCGGGCCCCGTGCACCCCGACGACTTCGACGCGCGCCGGCCGCAGCTGCAGCAGGCGGGCATCGCGGTGCTCGGCGTCGACAAGTTCCCGCGGCTGCTCGACTACGTCACGCCGCCGCGCGTGCGCATCGCCGACGCGAGCCGCGTGCGCCTCGGCGCCTACCTCTCCCCCGGCACGACGGTCATGCACGAGGGCTTCGTCAACTTCAATGCCGGCACCCTCGGCACCTCGATGGTCGAGGGCCGCATCAGCCAGGGCGTCGTCGTCGGCGACGGCAGCGACATCGGCGGCGGCGCCTCGATCATGGGCACCCTCTCGGGCGGCGGCACGCACCGCATCACGATCGGGCAGCGCGCCCTGCTCGGCGCCAACAGCGGCATCGGCATCTCGATCGGCGACGACTCGGTCGTCGAGGCGGGCCTCTACGTGACGGCCGGCCAGAAGGTCGTCGTGCTCGACGGTACCGTCGGCACCGACGGGCAGCCGCGCACCGTCAAGGCCGCCGAGCTCTCCGGCGTGCCCGGGCTGCTGTTCCGCCGCAGCTCGCTCACGGGCGCGGTCGAGGTGCTGCCCCGCACGGGCGCGGGCGTGCAGCTCAACAGCGCCCTGCACGCCTAGACCCCGGCTGCGGGATGCTCGGGCCGAGCATCCCGGACCGCGACCCCGAGCGGGGCGGAGTCGGCTAGCGCTGCGGCCAGTCGCGGGCGGGCGAGCCGATGTAGAGCTGCTGCGGGCGGCCGATCTTCGTGGCCGGGTCGTCGTTCATCTCGCGCCAGTGGGCGATCCAGCCGGGGAGGCGGCCGATCGCGAACAGCACGGTGAACATGCGGGTCGGGAACCCCATGGCCTTATAGATGACGCCCGTGTAGAAGTCGACGTTCGGGTAGAGCTTGCGCTCGATGAAGTACTCGTCGGCGAGGGCGATGGCCTCGAGCTCGCGCGCGATCTCGAGCAGCGGGTTCGAGACGCCGAGGTCGGCGAGCACCGCATCCACACTGGCCTTCACGAGCTTGGCGCGCGGGTCGTACGACTTGTAGACCCGGTGGCCGAAGCCCATGAGCTTGATGCCGTCCTCCTTGTTCTTCACCCGCTCGACGAAGCGCTCGACGCCCTCGCCCGAGTCGCGGATGCGGGCCAGCATGTCGAGCACGGCCTCGTTGGCGCCGCCGTGCAGCGGGCCGGAGAGCGCGTTGATGCCCGCTGAGACCGAGGCGAACAGGTTGGCCCCGGTCGAGCCGACCAGGCGCACGGTCGAGGTGGAGGCGTTCTGCTCGTGGTCCTCGTGCAGGATCAGTAGGCGGTCGAGCGCCTTCACGAGCACCGGGTTGACCTCGTAGGGCTCGGCCATGATGCCGAAGTTGAGGCGCAGGAAGTTCTCGACGAAACCGAGCGAGTTGTCGGGGTAGAGGAACGCCTGGCCGATCGCCTTCTTGTGGGCATAGGCGGCGATCACCGGCAGCTTCGCGAGCAGGCGGATGGTCGAGATCTCGACCTGCTCGGGGTCGTGCGGGTCGAGCGAGTCGCCGTAGTAGGTCGAGAGCGCGCTGACGGCGCTCGACAGCACCGACATCGGGTGGGCCTGGTGCGGCAGCGAGTCGAAGAACCGCTTGAGGTCCTCGTGCAGGAGGGTGTGGCGGCGCACGCGCGAGTCGAAGTCGGCGAGCTCGCTCGCGGTCGGCAGCTCGCCGTAGATCAGCAGCCAGGCGACCTCGAGGAAGGTCGAGTTCGCGGCGACGTCCTCGATGTTGTAGCCGCGGTAGCGCAGGATGCCCTGCTCGCCATCGATGTAGGTGATGGCGCTGCGCGTCGAGGCGGTGTTGACGAAGCCGTAGTCGAGCCCGGTGAGGCCGGTCTGGCGCGTGAGGCTCGACATGTCGATGCTCGAGGCACCGTCGACGCTCGCGACGATCGGGAACTCGGCGGAACCGCCCGGGAAGTGCAGGGTTGCCTTCTGGTCGGTTCCGGTGGGAGCGTTGTCGCTCACGGCGCCTCCTCGCAAGGGGTGATCAGGGTGTGATCGGTGGTGGGGGCGGGGTCCCGGCACGAGCCATGGTGGTGGTGGCGGCCCGGGAGTGACCCGGTTACAGCCTAAGCGCAACCGGGCACCAGTGTGGCACCCCCCAAGAGGTTCGCTCAGGCGTTGGAGAGGTGCGCCAAGCGCGCGACGGCCGCCGCGATGCGCTCGTCGGTGGCGGTGAGCGCCAGGCGGACGTGCCGCGAGGCGTCGCCCTCGTAGAAGGTGCCCGGCGCGGCGAGGATCCCGTGCGCGGCGAGCAGGCCGATCGTGGTCCAGGCGGGCTCGTCGCGGGTCGCCCAGAGGTAGAGCCCCGCCTCCGAGCGGTCGATGCGGAACCCCGCGCCCTCGAGCGCCGCCCG
>JAIWOM010000139.1 GCA_020216895.1 Microcella sp. | reverse complement strand
CGTTGGCGCCGCCCGGGGCCGCCGCATGCGCGGCGAGCCGCAGGTACTCGTCGACGCCGCCGGGCAGGTGCCGCAGCCGGCCGACCCCGTCGGGCCCGGGCATGACGGCGTACTGCTGGTCGGTGACCCGCTCGAGCAGGTAGCGGTCGTGGGAGACGACGATGAGGGTGCCCGGCCACGAGTCGAGCAGGTCTTCAATCGCGGCGAGCATGTCGGTGTCCATGTCGTTGGTGGGCTCGTCCATGATGAGCACGTTCGGCTCGTCGAGCAGGATCAGCAGCAGCTGCAGGCGGCGCTTCTGGCCGCCGCTGAGGTCTTTCACCGGCGTGGAGAGCTGGGCCGAGGTGAAGCCGAGCCGTTCGAGCAGCTGCCCCGGCGTGAGCTCCTTGCCGCCTGCGACGTAGCTCGCGCGCTTGGTGGCGACGAGGGCGCTCACACGCTCGTTCTCGACCGCGCGCAGGTCGGCGAGCTGCTGGTCGAGGGTCGCGACGACGACCGTCGTGCCGCGCTTCACCCGCCCGCCCGTCGGGGCGAGCGTGCCGTCGATGAGCTTCAGCAGCGTCGACTTGCCGGCGCCGTTCACGCCGAGGATGCCCGTGCGCTCGCCGGGCGCGATGCGCCACTCGATGCCGTGCAAGATCTCGCGCTCGCCATACGAAACGGAGGCGTCGAGGAGGTCGATGACGTCCTTGCCGAGGCGGGCGGTCGCCATCTGGGCGAGCTCGACCGGATTGCGCAGCTCGGGCACGTCGGCGATGAGCGCGTTCGCCGCCTCGATGCGGAACTTCGGCTTCGCCGTACGCGCCGGAGCCCCGCGCCGCAGCCAGGCGAGCTCCTTCTTCATCAGGTTCTGGCGCTTCGCCTCGACGGTCGCGGCCTGGCGGTCGCGCTCCATGCGCTGCAGCACGTAGGCCGCGTAGCCGCCCTCGAACGGCTCGACGATGCGGTCGTGCACCTCCCACGTGTCGAGACTCACCTCGTCGAGGAACCAGCGGTCATGGGTGACGACGAGCAGGGCGCCCTGCCCGGCCGGCCAGCGCCGCTTGAGATGCTCGGCGAGCCACGCGACCCCGCCGATGTCGAGGTGGTTGGTCGGCTCATCGAGCACCACGATGTCCCACTCGCGGCTGAGCAGCGCGGCCAGGGCGACGCGGCGACGCTGACCGCCCGAGAGGTCGTCGACGAGCGTGTGGCCCGGGATGTCCGCGATGAGCCCGGCGAGGACATCCCGCACGTTCCGATCGCCGGCCCACTCGTGCTCGGGCCGATCGCCCACCACGGTCTCGAGCACCGTACGCCCGGTGGCGAGCTCGTCGGCCTGGTCGAGCATGCCGAGGGTGACGCCGCTGCGGCGGGTGACTCGGCCGGCGTCCGGCTGCTGCTTGCCGGCGAGGATGCGCAGCAGGGTCGACTTGCCGTCGCCGTTGCGCCCCACGACGCCGATGCGGTCGCCGTCGCCGATGCCGACCGTCACCCCGTCGAGCACGACACAGGTGGGGTATTCGACGCGGAGCTGCTCGGCTCCCAGGAGGTGGGCCATCGGGAGTCAAGCCTACGGCGCGCCGCTCGGCGGCCCCGACGCGGCAGAATGGGGGAATGCCCGAGCACGCAGAGACGCCCGACCACCCGGCGACGGATCACGAGGATCACCACGCGACGCACCCGGACCACCACCACGGTGAGCACACGACGCCGACCGTGCCCGTGAAGCGCGTGCTGCCATGGACGCTGTTCTGGGCGTTCGGCATCATCGTGATCGACCAGGCCACGAAGTTCTGGGCCGAGGCGACCCTCGTGCCCTACGAGGCTGTGCCCGTCATCGGCGAGTGGATCCAGTGGCGGCTGGTCTACAACCCGGGTGCCGCGTTCGGCATCGGCGGGGACTACACGTGGATCCTCACCCTGATCGCGGCTCTCGCGGTGGTGGGCATCTCGATCTTCGTGGCGCGCATCTCGAGTGTGCGCTGGGCCCTCGCGGGCGGCGCGCTGCTCGGCGGAGCGATCAGCCACCTCGGCGACCGCCTGTTCCGCGAGCCGGGCTTCGCGCGCGGCGAGATCGTCGACTTCATCGACTACTTCGGCTTCTTCGTCGGCAACGTCGCCGACATCGCCCTCGTCGGCGGCGCCATCGCGATCGTGCTGCTGAGCCTCGTCGGCGTCAGCCCGCGACGACCCGTGCGCCGTGAACCGGACCCGTCGCCCGCAGCACCGTGAGTCGCGAGGCGCTGAGCGCGACCTGCAGCTCGAGCGCCGCATCCTGATCGGCCGCGAGGAAGGCGACCGTCGGGCCGGAACCGGAGACGATGCCGGCGAGCGCACCCTGCAGCTCGCCGGTCTCGAGCGTGGCCGCGAGGCTCGGCTCGAGGTGCAGCGCGGGCGCCTGCAGGTCGTTGTAGAGGTACTCGGCGAGCTGGTGGGCGTCGCCCGCGCGCAGCGCCTGCAGCACCTCGATGTCGACGGTCGGCTGCTCGGGCGCGGGGGCGATGTCGTGCACGTGGCGCTCGCGGTGCCGGTCGAGCTCGGCATACACCTCGGGCGTGCTCAGGCCGACGTCGGCCAGGGCGAGCACCCAGTGGAAGGTGCCCTGCGCGAGCGCCGGTGAGAGCTGGTCGCCGCGGCCCGTGCCGACGGCGGTGCCGCCCATGAGCGCGAACGGCACATCGGCCCCGAGCTCGGCGGCGAGGTCGTGCAGCTCGTCGCGGCTGAGCCCCGTGCCCCACAGGTGGTCGCAGGCCACGAGCGTGGCGGCCGCGTCGGCCGAGCCGCCGCCCATGCCGCCCGCGATCGGCACGTGCTTCTCGATCTCGAGCGCCACCCCGCCGCGGTAGTCGGCGACCCGGGCCAGCAGACGGGCGGCGCGGATGGCGAGGTTCGAGCCGTCGGTCGCGAGACCGCGCGTGTCGATCGGGCCGCTGAAGCGCACCGAAAAGTCGTCGGCCGGGCGGGCGAAGACCTCCTCGTAGAGCGAGATCGCCTGATAGGCAGTGGCGACGTCGTGGTAGCCGTCGTCCTGCAGCGCACCGACCTTCATGAACACGTTGATCTTGCCGGGTGCCCGCACGTGCACCACGCGGTCGCTCGCCCCCGTGCTCATGGCTCCACCCTATGCCGCGCGCGGCTAGCCTGGGCCCACCATGCAGTGCGACTACTTCGATGCCGGCGCGTGCCGCTCGTGCACCCTCATGGGGCAGCCCTACGCCGAGCAGGTCGCGGCGAAGGAGGCCCTCGCGCGCGGGCTGCTCGCGCCGTTCGGGGCAGCGCGATGGCTGCCGGCGGTCACGAGCACCGAGAGCGGCTTCCGCGCCAAGGCGAAGATGGTCGTCGGGGGCACGGTCGACTCCCCGACCCTCGGCATTCTCGACGCCGCCGGGCGCGGCGTCGACCTGCGCGAATGCGGCATCATCGCACCGGGCATCCTCGCGGCCTTCCCCGCGCTCATCGCCTCGATCAGGCGGATGGGCCTGCCGCCGTACGACGTTCCGGCCCGGCGCGGCGAGCTCAAGCATCTGATCGTCACCGAGGCGGACGACGGCGGGCTCATGGTGCGGTATGTCGTGCGCACGGAGGAGGCGGTGGCCCGCATCCGTCGTCACCTGTCGTGGCTGCAGGATGCCCTGCCGCCGCTCGCCGTCGTCACCGCGAACCTCCTGCCCGAGCACAAGGCCGTGCTCGAGGGCGAGGTCGAGCACGTGCTCACCGATCGGGCCGTGCTGCCGATGGGCGTCGGCGACGTGACCCTGCAGGTGCGGCCGCAGAGCTTCGTGCAGACCAACACCGCCATCGCAGCCGCGCTGTACCGGCAGGCGCGCGACTGGGTCGACGAGCTCGACCCGGCCTCGGTGTGGGACCTCTACTGCGGTGTCGGCGGCTTCGCGCTGCACTGCGCCGGGCCCGCCGGGTCGACGCGGCAGGTGCTCGGCGTCGAGGTGTCGGCCGATGCGGTGGCGAGCGCCGAGCTCGCGCGCGACGCGCTCTTGGTCAACGAGGACGATCGGCGCCGCATCCGGTTCATCGCCGACGACGCGACCGCCTTCGCGCAGGCGGCGGCCCCGGATGCGGTGCCCGAGCTCGTCATCGTCAACCCGCCCCGCCGCGGGCTCGGGGTCGACCTCTCCGAGTGGCTCGAGGCCCGCGGCCCGGCGCACGTGGTCTACAGCAGCTGCAACGTCGAGTCGCTCGCCCGCGACCTCGCGGCGATGCCCTCCTACCGGGTCGCCCGGGCGCGGGTGCTCGACATGTTCCCGCAGTCGAGCCACTTCGAGGTCATCACGCTGCTCGAGCGCGCCTGAGCGTCAGCGGCACCCCGCCTTCGTGCCGAATGACGGAAACCGCGCGCGCTAGGGGCGGGAAACGGCACCGACGGGGCCGGTCCTCCGTCATTTGGCATGCGGGGCGAGCTCGCCGGGTGGCCGCGCGCGCGGCTCAATCGGGGGTGAGCACGCTGCGCGACTGGGCGGTCACGCTCGGCACGACGAGCCGGTAGATGCCGAGCCCGATGACATCCATCGCGATGCCGAGCACGACGACGAGGGCGACCACGGTGAACCCCTCGGGGAAGGCGAGGGCGACGGGCAGCACGAGCAGGCCACTGCGGGCCGCGCCGCTGAACGCGACCGAGCGCACCTGCGAAATCGGCAACCCGAACGCGGTGCCGATGAGGATGCTCACCGGGGCCAGCACGATCAGATAGACGCCGAACAGGGGCGCGACGGCCTCGAGCAGCGCGACCCGCTCGCCCGCTCGCGGGATCAGCACCGCGGCGACGAGGCCCG
>JAIWOM010000138.1 GCA_020216895.1 Microcella sp. | reverse complement strand
TCGTCGCGCAGACGCTGCAGCAGGAACAGCGCGTCGGAGGAGCGCGGCAGGATCACCGGGTAGTCGCTGTCGGGCAGCCAGATCTCCTCGAGGCGCTTCGCGATGCCGCACACGGCGATGTCGGTCAGGCCCTCGTCGCGCAGCGCCCGCGCGGCCGCCGCGACCTGCGGCTGGCCGCCGTCGATGACGAGGAGCCCCGGCCGGTAGTGGAACGCCTTGCGCGCGGGTGCCGCGCCCTCGGCGGCGTCGGCCGGGCTCGTCACGGCCGCCTCGTCGTGCAGGTAGGCCAGACGTCGGCGGAGCACCTGGTGGATCGCGTCGGTGTCGTCGCGGGCATCCGCGATCGCGAACGTGCGGTACTGGTCCTTGCGGGGCAGGCCGTCCTCGAAGACGACCATCGAGGCGACGGGATTGCTGCCCCCGAAGTGCGAGACGTCGAAGCATTCCAGCCGCAGCGGTGCCTCGGCGAGACCGAGAGCCTCCTGGATGTCCGCGAGGGCCTGCGACCGTGCCGTGAAGTCGCCGCTGCGTCGAGTCTTGTACTGCAGCAGCGCGCCGGTCGCGTTGGTGGCGACGGTCTCGGCGAGGGCGGCCTTCTGGCCGCGCTGCGCCGTCTTGACAACTACCGCACCGCGCTCCCCCGCCGCCCGGCGGCGCTCCGTCAGAACCTGCTGCAGGGCGGCGACGTCGTCGGGCACGGCGGGAACGATGATCTCGCGCGCAGGCGCGTCGCCCTCGTCGTAGGCGTTCTGCAGCACGGTGTCGACGAGGTCGGTCAGGGTCACGTCGAGCTCGGTGTCGACGACCCAGGCCCGCACGCCGCGGATGCGCCCGCCGCGCACGATGAAGAGCTGCACGGCCGCCGCGAGCTCGTCGGCGGCGATGCCGTACACGTCGGCGTCGGTCTGCTCGTCGAGCACGACGGCGCTCTTGGCGAGCACGGTCTCGAGCGCGCCGATCTGGTCGCGCAGCCGGGCGGCGGACTCGTAGTCGAGGTCGCGCGCGGCGGCCGTCATCGCGGTACGGAGGCCCCGCACGTAGCTCTCGTCGTTGCCGGCCATGAACGAGGCGAAGTCGAGCGCGATGCCCCGATGCTCCTCGGGCGTGACGCGGCCGACGCAGGGTGCCGCGCACTTGCCGATGTCGCCGAGCAGGCAGGGCCGCCCGGTGCGGTGGGCGCGCTGGTAGACGGATTCGGAGCACGACCGCATCGGGAAGGCCTTGAGCATCAGGTCGACGGTCTCGCGCACGGCCCACACCTTCGTGTACGGCCCGAAGTAGCGCGCCCCGGCGAGCTTCCGATTGCGGGTGATCATCACCCGCGGCACGCGCTCGGCGAGGGTGATGGCGAGGTAGGGGTAGGTCTTGTCGTCGCGGAACTTGACGTTGAAGGGGGGCGCGAACTCCTTGATCCAGGTGTACTCGAGCGACAGCGCCTCGAGCTCGCTGCCGACCACCGTCCACTCCACGCCCTGGGCGGTAGTGACCATCCGGCGGGTGCGCTCGTGCAGGTTGTGCAGCGGCTGGAAGTAGTTGCTCAGCCGGCTGCGGAGGTTCTTCGCCTTGCCGACGTACAGCACCCGGCCCGACGCGTCGAGGAACCGGTAGACGCCGGGCTCGGTCGGGATCTCGCCGCGCTTCGGGCGCCAGTCCTCCCGCGGCACCATGTCAGGCCTTCGCGGCGACCGGGCCGGCGGCGGGCAGCAGCTCGCGGAGGAAGGCCCCGGTGTGGCTCTCCGGCACGAGCGCGACCTCCTCCGGCGTGCCGGTCGCGATGACCTGACCGCCGCCCGAGCCTCCCTCGGGGCCGAGGTCGATGATCCAGTCGGCGGCGCGGATGACGTCGAGGTTGTGCTCGATCACGATCACCGTGTTGCCCTTGTCGACCAGGCCGTTCAGCACGAGCAGCAGCTTGCGGACATCCTCGAAGTGCAGACCTGTGGTCGGCTCGTCGAGCACGTAGATGCTGCGGCCGTTCGAGCGCTTCTGCAGCTCGGTGGCCAGTTTCACGCGCTGCGCCTCGCCGCCCGACAGCGTGGTGGCACTCTGCCCGAGCCGCACGTAGCCGAGGCCGACATCGACCAGGGTCTTCAGATAGCGGTGGATGGCCGAGATGGGCTCGAAGAACTCCGCGGCCTCCTCGATCGGCATGTCGAGCACCTCGGCGATGTTCTTGCCCTTGTAGTGCACAGTCAGCGTGTCGCGGTTGTAGCGGGCCCCGCCGCAGACCTCGCAGGCGACGTACACGTCGGGGAGGAAGTTCATCTCGATCTTGATCGTGCCGTCGCCGGCGCAGTTCTCGCAGCGGCCGCCCTTGACGTTGAAGCTGAAGCGCCCCTGCTGGTAGCCGCGCGCCTTCGCCTCGACGGTCTCGGCGAACAGCGCGCGGATGCGGTCGAACACGCCGGTGTAGGTGGCGGGGTTCGAGCGCGGGGTGCGGCCGATCGGCGCCTGGTCGACGTGCACGACCTTGTCGAGGTGCTCGAGCCCGGTCACCCGCAGATGCTTGCCCGGAACCTGCCGCGCCCCGTTGAGACGGTTGGCGAGCACCTTGTAGAGGATGTCGTTGACGAGCGACGACTTGCCGGAGCCGCTCACGCCGGTGACGGCGACGAAGGCGCCGAGCGGGAAGTCGACGGTCACGTCGCGGAGGTTGTTGGCGCGCGCGCCGACCACGGTGAGCGTCCGGTCCGGATCGATCGGGCGGCGAGTGACGGTGTCGACGACGGTGCGCCGACCGGCGAGGTAGTCGCCCGTGATCGAGGCGGGGTTGGCGATCAGCTCGGCGTACGGGCCGGAGTGCACGACACGGCCGCCGTGCTCCCCCGCGCCCGGACCGATGTCGACGACCCAGTCGGCGGTGCGGATCGTGTCCTCGTCGTGCTCGACGACGATGAGGGTGTTGCCGAGGCTCTTCAGCTTGACGAGGGTGTCGATGAGGCGCCGGTTGTCGCGCTGGTGCAGACCGATGGAGGGCTCGTCGAGCACGTACAGCACGCCCGTCAGGCCCGACCCGATCTGGGTGGCCAGACGGATGCGCTGCGCCTCGCCGCCCGAGAGCGTGCCGGCCGCGCGCGCCATGCTCAGGTAGCCGAGGCCCACCTCGAGCAGGAACTCGAGCCGGGCCCGGATCTCCCGGAGCACGGCGGCCGCGATCGCCGCTTCGCGCTCGGTCAACGTGATGCCCTGCATGAAGGCGTAGGAGTCGAGCAGGCTGAGCTCGGCGACGTCGGAGATGCTGCGGCCGTCGACCTTCACGGCGAGCACCTCGGGCTTGAGGCGCGCACCGTTGCACTCGGGGCAGGGCACCTCGCGCAGGTACTCGGCGAACCGCTGCTGCGCCCAGTCGCTGTCTGCCTCGGCGTACTTGCGCTCGATGTACGGGATCACGCCCTCGAACCCGGTCGAGTAGGTGACGTCGCGCCCGAAGCGGTTGCGCCACTTGACCCGCACCTCGAAGTCGTTGCCGAGCAGGATGGCCTCCTGCACGCTCTGCTCGAGCTCGCCCCAGGGGGTGTCGAGCGAGAATCCGAGGTCGCGGGCGAGGCCCGCGAGGAGCTTCTGGAAGTAGCTGTAGAGCCCCTTGCCCTGCTGGTTCCAGGGCAGGATCACGCCCTCGTTGACGCTCATGGTCGGATCGCCGATGAGCAGGTCGACGTCGACGGCCATGCGCGTGCCGAGGCCCGAGCAGACCGGGCAGGCCCCGAACGGGGCGTTGAACGAGAAGGTCCGCGGCTCGATCTCGGTCAGCTGCAGCGGGTGGCGGTTGGGGCAGCTGAGCTTCTCGCTGAAGGTGCGGGTGCGGTCGGCCGCCTCGGGCTCGCGGTCGACGAAGTCGACGACCACCAGCCCGTCGGTGAGGCCGAGCGCGGTCTCGAGCGAGTCGGTGAGCCGGCTCAGCGCGTCGGCGTTGGCCACGAGGCGATCGACGACGACGGCGATGTCGTGCTTCACCTGCTTCTTGAGCGTCGGCGGCTCGGTGAGCTGGATCAGCTCACCGTCGACGACGGCGCGAGCGTAGCCCGACGCGGAGAGCTCGCGGAAGAGGTCGACGAACTCGCCCTTCTTCTGGCTCACGACGGGGGCGAGCACCTGGAAGCGCGTGCCCTCCGGCAGCTCCATGAGCTCGTCGGCGATCTGCTGCACGGTCTGGCGCTGGATGCGCTCGCCGCACTCCGGGCAGTGCGGGATGCCCACACGCGCCCAGAGCAGACGCATGTAGTCGTAGATCTCGGTGATCGTGCCCACCGTCGAGCGCGGGTTGCGGTTCGTCGACTTCTGGTCGATGGAGACCGCCGGGCTGAGCCCCTCGATGAAGTCCACGTCGGGCCGGTCGACCTGGCCGAGGAACTGCCGGGCGTAGGCCGACAGCGACTCCACGTACCGGCGCTGGCCTTCGGCGAAGATCGTGTCGAAGGCGAGGGAGCTCTTGCCCGAGCCCGAGAGCCCGGTGAACACCACCAGGGCGTCGCGCGGGATCACGAGGTCGACGTCGCGCAGGTTGTGCACGCGCGCGCCGCGGACGCTCAGGTGCGGGGCAGATTCGAGAGGGGTGGCCGACACTCGGCCCATTCTAGGTGCGGGGTCTGACAGCATCCCGAGGCCGGAGCGCACGAGCCTCAGCGCACGTGCCCGGCCTCGATCATGCCGCGCAGGTCCTTCTTGAGATCCTGAACCTCGTCGCGCAGCCGCGCCGCGAGCTCGAACTTGAGCTCCTCGGCCGCCGTCAGCATCTGGGCGGTGAGGTCGGCGATGATCGCCTCGAGCTCCGTGGCCCCGGCCGCGGCCACGCCCTCGCGCCGCAGGGCCGGCGTCGCCGCGCGC
>JAIWOM010000137.1 GCA_020216895.1 Microcella sp. | reverse complement strand
GGACGGCGTGCGCGACGGCGACCCAGGTCGGGCGGGGCGACCCGATGCGGACGGGCGGGCGGGCTTGCCCGAGCGCTGGGGCGAGGCGGGCGAGGATTCCACGCGTCCACGCTATCAACGGCCCGCATCCGCCCGTCGGCGGCCCGCGCAGCAGGGTCACGGTTCGGAAACGAAAGGTGAACAGCACGTGACCGGAGCGCGTCCTCCCGGCTACCCTTGAGGAGCACAACGGTGTGTCCACCTTCTTTCCTCGACACATCAGGAGCCTCCACATGACCACTCAGGTCGTCATCCTCGCCGCCGGCATGGGCAGTCGCCTCGGCCGCGAGCTGCCGAAGCCGCTCACCGAGCTGAGCGACGGGCGCACCATCATGCAGCAGCAGCACGACAACATCGCTGCCGCTTTCGGCACCGATGTGGCCATCACCACCGTCGTCGGCTACAAGCTCGAGCACATCATCGACGCGTTCCCCGAGGTCGAGTACGTCTACAACGAGCAATACGACCAGACCAACACCTCGAAGAGCCTGCTGCGCGCCCTCAAGGCGACCGGCAAGCACGGCGTGCTGTGGATGAACGGCGACGTCGTCTTCGACCCGCAGGTGCTCGTGCGCGTCGCGGGCCTCGTGCACGCCGACCGCTCCTTCGTGAGCGTCAACACCTCTGCGGTCAGCGACGAGGAGGTCAAGTACACGGTCGACGCCGAGGGGTACATCCACGCGCTGTCGAAGACCGTCGTCGGCGGCCTCGGCGAGGCCGTGGGCATCAACTACATCTCGAGCGCGGACAAGGCGGTGCTGATCCACCACCTGACGCGCTGCGCCGACCAGGACTACTTCGAGCGCGGCCTCGAGCTCGCGATCGAGCACGACGGCATCCGCGTCGAGCCGGTGGACATCAGCGACCTGTACGCGGTCGAGATCGACTTCGCCGAAGACCTCGAGCGCGCCAACCTGCACGTCTGAGCTCCCGCGCCCGGCGGCGTCGGGCGGTACCGTTGAGCCTCGTGACCACCGCTCCGCCGCCGCGACCCCCGCGAAGCCCCGCGCAGGTCTACCGGCAGTCGCTGTGGCTGCTCACTGCGCGCGACCTCAAGGTGCGCTACGCCACTTCGTGGCTCGGCTACCTGTGGTCGGTGCTCGACCCGTTGGTGATGGCGATCATCTACTGGTTCATCTTCACGGAGGTCGTCGGGCGCACCGTCGGTGAGGCGCCGTACATCGTCTTCCTCCTGGCGGGGCTGCTGCCCTGGATGTGGTTCAACGGCGCGGTCGGCGACGCGACGCGGGCGTTCATCAAGGACGCGAAGCTCGTGCGCTCGACGCGGATCCCCCGCACCGTGTGGGTGAACCGCATCGTGCTGTCGAAGGGCATCGAGTTCCTCGCCGCGATCCCCGTCATCGCGATCTTCGCGGTCATCTTCGGCGCCGAGCTCACGATGGGCGTGCTGTGGCTGCCGGTCGCGATCATGCTGCAGGCCGTGCTGACCGTCGGCCTCGGGCTGATCATCGCGCCGCTCGTCGTGTTCTTCCGCGACCTCGAGCGGGCGGTGAAGCTCATCCTGCGCTTCCTGTTCTACGCCTCGCCGATCATCTACGGCCTCTCCGACCTGCCGGCCGGTCTCGACCTGTGGGCCTCGTTCAACCCGTTGGCGGGCATCATCTCGCTGTACCGCGCGGCATTTTTCCCCGACCAGCTGGATGCGCGCGCTGTGCTCATCGCGGCGGCCATGAGCCTCGTCATCCTCGGCGCGGGCGTCCTCGTCTTCCGCCGCATGGTGCGCGCCGTGCTGAAGGAGGTCTGATGGGCGAGCAGCAGCCCGGCACCGCGGGTGCCGACGTCGTGATCCGGGTCAGCGGAGCGGGCATCCGTTTTCGCCGCAATCGGCGCGGACGCCGCTCGTTCAAGGACCTCTTCGCGGGCCGCAACCGTCGGTCGCGGCCCGGCGAGTTCTGGGCGCTGCGCGGCGTCGACGTCGACGTGCGCGCCGGCGAGGCGATCGGCGTGGTCGGGCGCAACGGCCAGGGCAAGTCGACGCTGCTGAAGCTCGTCGCGGGCGTCATGCTGCCCGACGAGGGCACCGTCGAGGTGACCGGGGGCGTCGCCCCCCTCATCGAGATCACGGGCGGCTTCGTCGACGACCTCACCGTGCGGGAGAACGTGTACCTCACCGCCGGGCTGCACGGCATGGCCAAGCACGAGATCGACGCCCGGTACGACGAGATCATCGACTTCGCCGAGCTGCGCGACTTCGTGGGCACCCCCTACAAGCACCTGTCGAGCGGCATGAAGGTGCGGCTGGCGTTCTCGGTCATCTCGCGGCTCGAGGAGCCGATCCTGCTGGTCGATGAGGTGCTCGCGGTCGGCGACAAGGCGTTCCGCGACAAGTGCTACGCGCGCATCGACGAGCTGCTGCGCGGCGGGCGCACGCTGTTCTTCGTCTCGCACAACGAGCGCGACCTGAAGCGCTTCTGCACCCGCGGGCTCTACCTCGACGGCGGCGCGCTCGTGCTCGACGCCCCGATCCGCGACGTGCTCGCCGCGTACAACCGCGACCACGGCGGCACCGCCGTCGCCGAGTAGCGCTCTCGTACACTGGGGGCGACGACCCCCGGGAGGCCGCCCATGACCCTGGTTCCGAACGAGCCCGACCCGCTGCTCGTCCGCGGCCTGCGGGCCGCGATGTCGGCCCAGCGCCCGGCGGTGCTCGCCCACATCCGGTCGATCCGTCGGCAGTACCCGCACGCGACGCCCGACCAGGTGGTCCGGATCCTTGAACGCCGGTTCCTGAACAGCGTCACCCTGACGGGCGCGGGCAGCGGCGCGGCCACGCTCATCCCCGGCGTCGGCACGGTCGTCGGCCTCACCGTGATCGGCGTCGAGACCGTCGCCTTCTTCGAGATGACGGCGCTGTTCGCCCAGTCGGTCGCCGAGATCCACGGCATCGTCGTCGACGACGAGGAGCGTGCGCACAACCTCGTCATGGCGCTCATGCTCGGCGGCCCCGGCAAGGACCTGGTGCAGCAGTTCATCGGTCAGGCGACCGGCGTCGGGCCCGACCGCACCCAGTACTGGGGCGAGTCGATCACCGCGGGCATGCCCAAGGCGCTCGTCACGGTGCTCAACAAGCGACTGCGCGACGAACTCGTGAAGCGGCTCACCGTGCAGCAGGGCGGCAGCATGGCCGGCCGACTCGTGCCCTTCGGCATCGGCGCCGTCATCGGCGGCGCGGGCAACCGCATCATCGGCACCAAGGTGGTGCGCAGCGCGCAGGCGGCGTTCGGGCCCGCCCCGGCCGCCTGGCCGGCCGAGCTGGCGACGCTCAGTCCCCGGTCGGCGCCTCGTCCTCGTCGTCCTCGTCGTCGAACGGATTCGACTCCGACGTGATCCGGTCGCCGGCGTGCTGCGCGGCGACGCGCTCCCACTCGGCGTACAGCGCGTCGACGGCGGCGTGGAAGCGCGCCGTCGCGGCCCCGGGCGTGGTGTCGCCGAAGTAGCGCGTCACCCAGTGGGTGAGCTTCTCGTGCGCCTCGGCGCTCGTCAGCACGCGGTCGATGGCGGGAACGATCTGGGCGGCATCCTCCGCCGCGACCCACTCGCAGTCGCTGAGGTACCCGGTGTCGTCGATCTCGGCCTCGGGCGACGCGGGCCGCGCGATGAGGATCGGCTTGCCGGTCGCGAGCCGGTCGTAGACCATCGCCGAGATGTCGGTGATGGCGACGTCGGCGGCGGCGAGCTGCCAGCCGAGTGCGGCCCCCGTGTCGTGCACGTGCTGCGCGGACGGGTCGGCGGCGTTGGCGCGCTCCAGAGCCGCGATGATGCGCCGATTGGCCTCGCGGTAGTCGCGGCTCACCACCCCGCTGCGCGGGTGCGGGCGGTAGATCACGCGGTGGCGGCCGGTCGCGAGCAGGGCATCCACGATCGCCTCGCCGTGGCTGGCGATCGAGCCGTACGCCGCCGCGGGGCGGTCACCCTCCCAGGTGGGGGCGTACAGCACGACGGTGCGGTCGTCGGGCGCGTACGGCGTCTCGCCGGCGAAGTGGTCCGCCTGCGGGCGGCCGATCTCGAGGGTGCGGTGCTCGACGTCGTACGACCACAGCTTGCGCGCCAGGCGGTCGCGCGCCGCCTGCCCCGCCACGAAGGCGTAGTCGTACGCCTTGTACTGGTTGGTGGTCATGTACATCTTGTCCGACTCGCCATGGTTGATGAACACGTGCCACATGCGGCCGTAGCGGAACATCTGGAAGTTCTTGGTGTTCTGGTTGACGTAGAACACGATGCGCAGCGGCTGCTCGGCGACGAAGCGCTCGAGGTCGGTCACCTTGCGCAGGTAGACGGCGGGCACGGGGGCCTCGTCGAGCAGCGTCATCATCGTGCCGGGGCTGCGGCTGATGATCGCGACCGGATGCTCACGGGCGAGCTCAGCGAGCGGCGCGTACCACTGCCGGATCTGGTAGAGGTTCACCCGGGTGTCGGCGAAGTAGACGGCGATCTCGATGCTGCCGGGGGCGGGCGGGGTCTCGCTCTCGAGCCGCCGGGCGAGGAGGTTGCGGTTGCGGCGCGAGCGCATCAGGTCGCGCACGATGCGGCGCGCGGTCTTGTACTGGCCCACGATCTTCACATCCACGATTCTCCCAGCGGGCTCCGGGCCGACCCGACCAAACGGCGACACCGTTACCGACTTGTTCACACGGCACGACGAGGTGACAGAATCGGGCGCGATGGCCCGCTTCACGTTCAGCGCCGGCAACGCGCGCGCGCTCGCCCGCGCCCCGCTCTACGCGCTGGGGGCGCTGGTCGCGCTGCTCGTGCCGCGGAGCCCGCGACGTTGGGTGCTGGCGTCGGGCATCGGGATCGACGAGGGT
>JAIWOM010000136.1 GCA_020216895.1 Microcella sp. | reverse complement strand
AGGGCCTGACCGGGCCCGAGATCGACGCGCTCTACCCCGATGGCGCGGATGTGCCGGGGCGCGAGCCCCGCGAGGCCGTTGCCGATCGGGTCGTCGCGGCGCTGCACGACCTCGCCGCTCGGCATCCCGGCGAGGCGGTCATCGTCGTCGCGCACGGGGGCGTGATCCGCAGCGTGCTGGAGACGGTCGCGCCGGGCCGGCACCGCGAGCCGATCACGAACGGCTCGGTCCACTCGTTCCGGCACGCCGACGGCTCGCTCGAGCTCGTCGCGTTCAACGACCCGATCGACGAGCGCTCGATCTTCCCGTACACGGACGACTACGAGCAGCAGAACGCCCTTGCGGCCCGGGAGGCCCGCTGATGGCATCCGGCCCCGAGCGCTTCCTGCAGGCGACCGCGCACCTGCCGATCACCCCGCAGCGGATGCCCGACTCCACGCACACGGCCGCCGAGGCCGCGGCCGCCGTCGGCGTGGAGGTCGGCGCGATCGTCAAGTCGCTCGTCTTCGTGGCCGTCGGTGACGACGACTCCCGCGAGCCGGTGCTCGCGCTCGTGTGCGGCGACAACCGGGCCGATCTCGATGCTCTCGCCGCGGTGCTCGGCGCCCGCATCGAGAAGGCCGACGCGAAGACCGTCAAGGAGGCGACGGGCTACTCGATCGGCGGGGTGCCGCCGCTCGGGCATCCCGCCCCGGTTCGCACGGTCATCGACCGCGACCTGCTGCGCTTCGAGACCGTGTGGTCGGCGGCGGGCAGCGCCTATGACGTCTTCCCCGCGACCCCGCAGCAGCTCGTGGAGTGGACGGGCGGCGAGCTGGCCGCCATCGGCAGCCGCTGACGGGCCGCGCCGCGCGTTCCGCGCATTCGGGAGTCTCCGGACCCCCGTCCGCGTCAGCGCGTCGAGCGCCGTCCGAGCGCGGCCTGCTCGCGGAGCAGCTCGAGCAGCACGGCGGCCGACCGACTCCAGTCGAAGCGGGCCGCCTCGGCGGGGGCGGCGGCCGAGCGGCGCTCCCACTCTCCCGCGGCCAGTAGCTCGGTGATGCGGGCGGCGAAGGCCTCCGCATCCCCCGGCGCCGCGTACAGCGCCGTCTCGCCGCCGATCTCGCGGAAGATCGGGATGTCGCTCACGACGACGGGCGTGCCGCGCCCCATCGCCTCGACGAGCGGGATGCCGAAGCCCTCGTCGCGCGAGGCGCTCACGAGGGCCGTGGCATCGTCGAGCAGCGTGGCGTACTCGTCGTCGCTCACGCCGTCGTGCACGACGAGGGCAACCTGCGGCGCGGCCGCTTCGAAGCGCTCGCGGTCGGCGGGGCGGATGCGGCTCAGCAGGTGCAGGCGCGCGCCCGGCAGGTGGTGCAGCGCCGCCACGAGCGTGTCGACGCCCTTGTACGGCATGAACGAGCCCATGTAGACGAGCTCGATGCCCTCCGGTCGCGTCCGGGGCGCGACCGCCGCCGGCCGGTCGGCGGCGTTCGGCACCACGGTGATCGACCGGCGGGTCAGGCGATGCTCGCGCATGAGCGCGCGTGTCGTCTCGCTCACCGTGACGACTGCGTCGGCCCGGTTCAGCAGCAGCCGCTGCGGCCACCACGCCAGGTGGTACAGCCGCCAGCCCACGCGCACCGGCCAGGGCAGGTCGCGCGGCGGTGTCGGGTGGGCGTAGTAGATGAGGTCGTGCAGGGTCAGCACGAGCGGGTAGCGGCGCCCGAGCGCCCCCATGGTCTGCATGGGGCTGAAGACGACGTCGGGTGAGAGTCGGTTGACCTGGCGCGCGACGAACGGCTCGCGGGCGCTGGTCGGCCCGCTCACGATGTGCCAGGGCAGCCCGGTCGGCAGCATCGACAACTGCCGCTCGTCGCTGATGAGCAGCTCGAGCGACTCGGAGTCGGCGAGCAGCGGGCGCAGGGCATCCACGAGGCTCGCGGTGAACCGGCTGATGCCGTCGTGGCGCGGGAACCGCACGTAGCGGCAGTCGATGAGGATGCGCATGGTGCGACCCGCCGCCTCAGGCGAGGAAGGCGCGGATGGCCGCGGCCGCCTCGACCGGCTTCTCGTAGTGGATGAGGTGCCCCACGCCCGCGATGACCTCGAGGCGCGCATCCGGGAACAGCGTGACCAGGTGCTCCTGGGCCGCGAGCGGCGTGATGTCATCCTCGTCGGCGACGACGAGCAGCGTGCTCGGCGTCACGTCGGCCGCGTACTCCGAGACGTCGTGCGAGACGGAGGCGCGGAACGCCTCGAGCAGGCTCTGGCGG
The DNA here is from genome assembly GCA_020216895.1 of Microcella sp. Lineage (GTDB taxonomy): Bacteria > Actinomycetota > Actinomycetes > Actinomycetales > Microbacteriaceae > Microcella. Next base: position 2,625 of record JAIWOM010000136.1, on the reverse strand, counting down.
GTGGCGAAGGCCGAGAAGTAGCGGTCGTGCTCCTCGTGGATCCAGCGGCGCAGGGCGCGGTCATCCGTCTTCGCCATGGTCTCGCTCATCACGCGCGTGACCAGGCGGCTGCGGAGGGCGGCGAAGCCGAGGCGCTCGGGCAGCGCGGCTCCCACGCGGTAGAACAGCACGGCGAGGCGGGTGAGAATGCCGCGCGGGCCGGCCAGCGCGTTCTGCCCGATTGGGTTGACGAGGATCACCCGCGGCGCCGGCACGCCGTTCGCGACGGCGGCGGAGACGACGATCGAACCGAACGAGTGCCCCAGCAGCACCGCCGTTCCGTGCACGCCGGTCGCCTGCAGGAAGGCGTCGAGCCAGGCGACGTATCCGTCGATGTCGTGCGGGCGGCCCTCGAGCGGCGCACTCGTGCCGAATCCCGGCAGGTCGGGGGCGATGAACCGGATGCCCGGCAGTTGCGCCACGACCGGCCCGAGCCCGTGGTGGTCGCCGCGGAAGCCGTGCACCAGCACGACCGTGCGATCGGCATCCAGCGGCCCGTACTCGACCAGGTGGGTGCGCGACCCGAGTACGTCGATGTCGCGCTCGCGCGCCGGGATGCGCGCGAGCGCCTCGGCGTACGGAGAAGGGGCGACCATCGTGATTAGTCTAGGCGGGTGTCGTTCACCGCCCCCCTCACCACGCCCGGCCTGACCCTCGACCCGCACTGGCACCGTCGTGCCGTGTTCTACGAGGTGATGGTGCGCTCGTTCATGGATTCGAACGGCGACGGCATCGGCGACCTCGCCGGTCTGATCTCGAAGCTCGATTACCTGCAGTGGCTCGGCGTCGACGCGCTCTGGCTGCCGCCCTTCTTCGAGAGCCCGCTGCGCGACGGCGGGTACGACGTCGCGGACTACACCGCGGTGCTGCCCGAGTTCGGCACGATCGAGCAGTTCCGCGAGCTCGTCACGAAGGCGCACGAGCGCAACATGCGCATCGTGATCGACCTGGTCATCAATCACACCTCCGACCAGCACCCGTGGTTCCAGGCCTCGCGGGAGGACCCGGACGGCCCCTACGGCGACTACTACGTCTGGAGCGACACCGACGAGAAGTACCAGGACGTTCGCATCATCTTCGTCGACACCGAGGAGTCGAACTGGGCCTTCGACCCGGTGCGCCGCCAGTTCTACTGGCACCGGTTCTTCTCGCACCAGCCCGACCTCAACTTCGAGAACCCGAAGGTGCACGACGAGATCTTCGACGTCGTGCGGTTCTGGGCCGACCTCGGGGTCGACGGCTTCCGGCTCGACGCGATCCCCTACCTCTACGAGTCCGACGGCGGCACGGGCGAGAGCGAGCCGCCGACGCACGCCTTCATCGCGAAGCTGCGGGCGATGATCGACCAGGAGTACCCCGGCCGCATCCTCATCGCCGAGGCCAACCAGTGGCCCCACGAGGTGGTCGAGTTCTTCGGCACCGACGAGCAGCCCGAGTGCCACATGGCCTTCGACTTCCCCGTCATGCCGCGCATCTTCTACGCGCTGCGCTCCCAGCAGGCCACCGAGCTCGAGCGCCAGCTGAGCGAGGAGGTCCACGCGCCGGAGGGCTCGGCCTGGGGGGTCTTCCTGCGCAACCACGACGAACTGACCCTCGAGATGGTCAGCGAGGAGTACCGGCAGGCGATGTACGGCTGGTACGCCTACGACCCGCGGATGCGCGCCAACGTCGGCATCCGCCGGCGGCTGGCGCCGCTGCTCGACAACGCGCGCGCCGAGCTCGAGCTGGCCCACGCTCTGCTGTTCAGCCTGCCCGGCAGCCCGTTCCTGTACTACGGCGACGAGATCGGCATGGGCGACAACATCTGGCTGCCCGACCGCGACAGCTCGCGCACGCCCATGCAGTGGACGCCCGACCGCAACGCGGGCTTCTCGAGCGCCGACCCCGGAAAGCTCTACCTGCCGGTCGTGCAGTCGCTGGTGTACCACTACAGCCAGACGAACGTCGAGAGCCAGCTCGCGCAGTCGCGCTCGCTGCTGCACTGGGTGCGCAACGTGATCCACGTGCGCAAGGCGCACCCGACCTTCGGCCTCGGCTCGATGCGGGTGCTGCGCACCGACAACGAGTCGGTGCTTGCCTTCGTGCGCGAGTACGCCGGAACCGGCACCCATCTGGGCGACGCCCCGGAGCGCATCCTGTGCGTCTTCTCGTTCGCCCACAACCCGGTGTCGGCGACGATCCGCGCGGAGGGCCTGGAGGGGGTGGGCCTGCACGACCTGTTCGGCGGAGCGCCCTTCCCCGCCATCGGCGACGACGGCTCCCTCACGCTGACGCTCGGCACCCAGAGCTTCTACTGGCTGGGCGTGGAGGAGAACCGATGAGCCTCCTCGACCGCGAGCTGGCCGTCTTCGATCTCGAGACGACGGGCGTGGATGTCCGCACCGCGCGCATCGTCACCGCCTGCGTCGCCGTGCTCGACGCCTCCGGCGCCGTGGTCGCCCGCCGCGACTGGCTTGCCGATCCGGGGGTGGAGATCCCGGAGGGGGCCGCGGCCATCCACGGCATCACGACGGAGCGTGCGCGGGCCGAGGGCCGCCCGGCCGCCGAGGTGGTGGCCGAGGTCGTGGGCGAGCTGCGCGCGCAGCT
>JAIWOM010000135.1 GCA_020216895.1 Microcella sp. | reverse complement strand
CCAGCCGATCGACACGGGCGCCGTGGCCGCGCGGCTCGTCGAGCTCGTCGCCGCCGCGCCCGCCAGCACCGATCACGCTGGCGGGCGGGTCGACGACCTCGGCGGTCCGGAGGTGCTGCCGATGGCCGAGCTCGGCCGCCAGTGGCTCGCGGCGCGGGATGCAACAGGCGACAGTGCAGAGCGCCGCGTCATCGAGTGGCACGCGCCCGGCAGGCTCGTCGCCGCCTACCGCGCGGGCCTGCACACGACGGGCGTACCCGGCCCGGGCATCCGTTTCGCCGACTGGGCGACGACCGCCCCTCAGTAGCTGCCGCGCGCTAACCGGCGCTGACGAGCGTGCGGTCGGGGCTCTCGAGCCGGATCGCCCGGTTGACCGCCGACACGACGGCCTTGAGCGAGGCGGTCGAGATGTCGGGGTCGATGCCGACTCCCCACAGCGTGCGTCCGTTCACCTCGAGCTCGACGTAGGCGGCGGCGTGAGCATCCCCGCCCGCCGACAGCGCGTGCTCGACGTAATCGAACAGGCGGATCGCGATGCCCTGGCCCTCCATCATGTTGAGGAAGGCCGCGACGGGGCCGTTGCCGGTCGCCTCGATCGCTGAGATGTCGTCGCCGTCGCGCAGGGTCGCACTGAGCTGAACGACGCCCGACATGTCGCTCGACGTGCGGGTCGACAGCAGCTCGAAGCGGCCCCACTTGGCGTCGGGGTCGGGCGAGGGCAGGTACTCGTCCTGGAAGATGGCCCAGATCTCGTCGCTCGTGACCTCGCCGCCCTCGGCGTCGGTCTTGGCCTGCACGACGCCGCTGAACTCGATCTGCAGCTTGCGGGGCAGGTCGAGGTTGTGATCGGTCTTGAGCAGGTAGGCGACGCCACCCTTGCCCGACTGCGAGTTCACGCGGATGACGGCCTCGTAGGTACGGCCGAGATCCTTGGGGTCGACGGGCAGGTAGGGCACGCCCCAGACGAGCTCGTCGACATGCTTGCCCTCGGCCTGAGCCCGGGCATCCATCGCCTCGAAGCCCTTCTTGATCGCATCCTGGTGCGAGCCGCTGAAAGCCGTGTAGACGAGATCGCCGGCCCACGGGCTGCGCTCGTGCACCTTCAGCTGGTTGCAGTACTCGGCGGTGCGCTTGATCTCGTCGAGGTTGCTGAAGTCGATGTGCGGGTCGATGCCCTGCGTGAACAGGTTGATGCCCAGCGCCACGAGGTCGACGTTGCCGGTGCGCTCGCCGTTGCCGAACAGGCAGCCCTCGATGCGGTCGGCGCCGGCCAGGTAGCCGAGCTCGGCAGCGGCGACGGCGGTGCCGCGGTCGTTGTGCGGGTGCAGGCTCAGGATGACCGAGTCGCGTCGCGCCAGGTGCCGGTTCATCCACTCGATCGAGTCGGCGTAGACGTTCGGCGAGGTCATCTCGACCGTCGCCGGCAGGTTGATGATGATCTTGCGGTCGGGCGTCGGCGCGATCTGCTCGATGACCGCGTTGCAGACCTCGAGCGCCGTCTCGAGCTCGGTGCCCGTGTAGCTCTCGGGGCTGTACTCGTAGAAGATCTCGGTGCCCGGCACGGTCGACTCGTACTGCTGGCACCAGCGGGCTCCCTGCAGAGCGATCTCCTTCACACCCTCGACGTCGGTGCGGAACACGACCTCGCGCTGCAGCGCGCTCGTGGAGTTGTAGAAGTGCACAATGGCGCGCTTGGCGCCGCGGATCGACTCGTAGGTGCGGGCGATGAGGTGCTCGCGCGCCTGCGTCAGCACCTGGATCGTCACGTCGTCGGGGATCAGGTCCTCGTCGATGAGCGTGCGCACGAAGTCGAAGTCGGTCTGGCTCGCCGAGGGGAACCCGACCTCGATCTCCTTGTAGCCCATGCGCACGAGCAGCTCGAACATGATGCGCTTGCGCTCGGGGCTCATCGGGTCGATGAGGGCCTGGTTGCCGTCGCGCAGGTCGACCGCGCACCAGCGCGGGGCCTCCGTGATGCGCTTGCTCGGCCAGGTGCGGTCGGGCAGATCGACGGCGAACTGCTCGTGGTACGGCTGATACTTGTGGATCGGCATGCCCGAGGGCTGCTGACGGTTCTGCATGAGGTGCTCCTGCTGGTCTCGGTGTGGTTGTCAGCCGACGACGAACTCCGCGACGAGGGAGGCTACGGGACTAAGCCTCGTCGCGGCAGCGAAGAAGGAGCTGGCCGAACACGGTTTCAGGGTACACCCGCGTGCTGCGTGCCCGCGAACGGCGGCAGCGCGGCCTAGAACCCGAGCTTGCCGAGCTGCTTCGGGTCGCGCTGCCACTCCTTGGCGACCTTGACGTGAAGCTTGAGGAAGACGCGCGCGCCGAGCAGCTGCTCGATGCCGACGCGGGCCCGGGCGCCGACCTCGCCGAGGCGCGATCCGCGGTGCCCGATGACGATGCCCTTCTGGCTGTCGCGCTCGACCCAGACGTTGGCGTAGATCTCGACGAGGCCGTTGTCGCGCGTGCTCATCTCATCGATGGTGACGGCGAGCGAGTGCGGCAGCTCGTCGCTGACGCCCTCGAGCGCAGCCTCGCGGATCAGCTCGGCGATGCGGTCCTCCGTCGACTCGTCGGTGACGGCGTCGGCGGCGTACAGCGGCGGCGACTCCGGCATGAGCGCGATCAGCTGCTCGGCGAGGATGTCGACCTGGTCGCCGGTGAGGGCCGACAGCGGGATGATGAGGTCCCACTCGCGCAGCTCCGAGACCGCGAGAAGCTGCTCCGCCACCCGGGTCGCCCCGGCCGTGTCGGTCTTGGTCACGATCGCGACCTTCTTCACGCGGCCGACGCTGTCGAGCTGCTCGTTGATGTACCGGTCGCCGGGCCCGATCGGCTCGTTGGCCGGCAGGCAGAACCCGATGACGTCGACGTCGCCGAGGGTTTCCTGCACGACCGCGTTGAGGCGCTCGCCGAGCAGCGTGCGCGGGCGGTGCATGCCCGGCGTGTCCACGACGATTAATTGGCCGGATGCTCGGTGCACGATGCCCCGAATGGCACGCCGCGTCGTCTGCGGCTTCGAGCTCGTGATCGCGACCTTCTCGCCCACGAGCGCGTTGGTGAGCGTCGACTTGCCGACGTTGGGCCGCCCGACGAAGGTGACGAAGCCGGCGCGGAAGGGCGCCCCCTCCGCTTCGGTGCGCGATCCGCCGCGCGGCTTCCGCTCGCTCACTCGGATTCCTCGGCAGCGTCGTCGCGGCCGCGGTCTCCGACGAACGCAATGCGGGCATCCAGCAGTGCCTGATCGGCCTCGACGATGACGGTGACGACCTGCTTGCCGCGGCCCTCGACGCGCTCGGCGGTGAGGTGCAGGCCGTCGACGCTGACGGTCGACCCGCGCACGGGCAGACGCCCGAGGTGCTTGGCGAGCAGCCCGCCGACGGTGTCGACGTCGTCGTCGTCGAGCTCGAGGCCGAACAGGTCGCCGAGCTCATCGATGGGCATGCGCGCGCTGACGCGGAAGCGGTGATCGTCCAACTGCTCGCTGTCGGGCGTCTCGCGGTCGTACTCGTCGGAGATATCGCCGACGAGCTCCTCGATCAGGTCCTCCATGGTGACGAGGCCGGCGATGCCGCCGTACTCGTCGACGACGAGGGCGAGGTGGTTCGAGGCGAGCTGCAGGGCCCGGAGGGCATCGTCGGCCTTCTTCGACTCGGGCAGGAAGAGGGCGGGGCGGGCGATGCCGTCGACGATCGCGGTGGCGGCCTCGGCCGGCCGCTCGACGGTGAGCCGCGCGGCATCACGCAGGTAGACGACGCCGAGCACCTCGTCGGCGTCCTCCCCCACCAGCGGGGCGCGCGAGAGTCCCGTGCGGAGGAACAGCGCCATGGCGTCGGCGACGGTCGTGCCCTGCTCGAGCACGACCATGTCGGTGCGGGGCACCATGACCTCGCGCACGATCGTGTCGTTGAACTCGAAGATCGAGTGGATCAGCTCGCGATCCTCTTCTTCGAGAACGTCGAGCTCGGTGGCCTCGTCGACCATGCTGAGCAGCTGCTCCTCGCTCGAGAAGCTCGCGCTGGAGGGGCGGCCCGGGGTGACGCGGTTGCCGAGCGCGACGAGGGCATCCGCCAACGGCCCGGTGATCACCCGCACCGCACGGATCAGACCGTCGAAGGTGCCGATCATGGCGCGCGGGTGGGCGCGGCCGACCGAGCGCGGGCTGGAGCCGACGAGGATGAACGAGACGCCGATCATGATTCCGGCGCTGATCAGCAGCACCCACCACCACTCGTCGATGATCGTCGCGAAGCCGATGGTGACGAGCACGGCCGCGATCGTCTCGGCCACGATGCGGAGGAAGTTCAGTGCGTTGACGTGCGCCCCGACGTCGGCGGCGACGGCGTGCAGGCGCTTCGGATGCTTGCGCGAGCCCGCGATATCGACGAGCTCGATGCGGCTCACGACGCCGAGCGCGGCGTCGAGCGAGGCGAGCAGGCCACCGATGCCGACGAGCAGCAGCGCGACGAGGAAGAAGATCAGGGTCGCCGTCACCGGCGCCGCCTCCGCTCATCGAGGGCGAAGCTGACGAGGATGTCGCGCTGGATGCCGAACATCTCCTTCTCGTCCTCCGGCTCGGCGTGGTCGAAGCCGAGCAGGTGCAGGATGCCGTGGGTCGTCAGCAGCAGCAGCTCGTCCTGGGTCGAGTGGCCCGCGGCCTCGGCCTGCTGGATGGCGACCTGCGGGCAGAGCACGATGTCGCCGAGCAGCCCGGGTGGGGTCGGCTCGTCGTCGCTGCCGGGGCGCAGCTCGTCCATCGGGAAGCTCAGCACGTCGGTCGGGCCGGGCTCGTCCATCCACTGCACGTGCAGCTGCTCGATGGCGGCCTCGTCGACGAGCACGATCGCCAGTTCGGCGTCGCGGTGCACGTTGAGGTGCTCGAAGGCGTGCAGGGCGAGCCGCTGCAGCGAGGCCTCATCGACGGGGATGCCCGACTCGTTGTTGATCTCGACGGCCATGGCCTAGCGCCCTCCCGCTCCGGGGCGCGGGCGGCGGGGCTGCCGGTCGCGCGGGATGCTGCGCGACAGCCCGCCACGGCGCTCG
>JAIWOM010000134.1 GCA_020216895.1 Microcella sp. | reverse complement strand
CAGCCGGCGGGATGGGGGCGTCGTCGTCGATCGCGTGGGCCGCCGTCGCGAGCCCGCGCGGCCGGAAGCGCCCGTCGGTGTAGCGGGCGATGTTGTCGGCCGTCGCGAGGTAGGTCTTGCCGACGGTCTGCAGGCCGGCGACCCAGCGCCAGCTGAGCGTGTTGGAGGCCGGGTCGCCGTCGAGCAGGTGGCGCAAGAAGAAGTCGGCCCCGAGCTGCCACGGCAGGCGCAGCGTGAAGATCCAGATGCTCGCGAACCACATGCGCGCGTGGTTGTGCAGGTAGCCGGTCTCGACGAGCTCGCGCGCCCAGTGGTCGAACCCGTCGATGCCGGTGCGGCCCGCGACCGCGTCATCGTAGGTCGTGCGGTCGGCGGCGCTCAGGGTGTCGAGGGTGGGCGCGACGCTCGCCGCGTAGCGCGTCCACACGCTGGGACGGCGCTCGAGCCAGCCCTTCCAGTAGGTGCGCCAGTAGACCTCCTGGACGAACTTCTCTGCAGCGCTCAGCGAGTGCCGCTCGAGCACGGCGGCGGCGAGCTCACGCTCGGTGACGAGCCGGTGCCGCACCCAGGGCGACAGGGTCGACACGTTCGAGCGATCCCCCGGCCCGTGGTCGGCGTTGCGCTCGGCGGCGTAAGCGCGCCCGGCGCGGGGAACGAAGTCGGCCAGCCGGGCGAGCCCGGCCGCCCGCGTCGCCTCGGGCACGGCTGCGGCGCGCGTCGGTTCGGCGCCCAGAAGCTCAGCGGTCATGCCCTCATCGTGCGGCACGGCGGCTGAGAGGCGGCGGGATGCTCGGCGCGAGCATCCCGAACCGCCCTCGTGAGCCCGCTACACCCGGGCGCTCTTGCTGCCCTTCAGCGCCGGAATCACGTGCTCGCCGTAGACGCGCAGCGTCTCCTCCTTGTTGTCGTGCTGGAGGTAGCCGGCGAACTGGTCGACGCCGAGGTCGCGCAGGGCTTCGAGCTTGTCGATGTGGTCTTTCGCATCCCCCAGCACGCAGAAGCGGTCGACGATCTCGTCGGGCACGAAGTCGACATGGTCGTTATGCGCCTTGCCGTGCGAGTTGTAGTCGTAGCCCTGCCGGCCCGCGATGTAGTCGGTGAGGGCCTTCGGCACATCCGAGCTCTCACCGTGCTTGGCGACGATGTCGGCGACGTGGTTGCCGACCATGCCGCCGAACCAGCGGGTCTGGTTGCGCATGTGATCCCAGTCGGTGCCGATGTACATCGGAGCAGCGACGCAGAACTTCACGCTCATCGGGTCGCGCCCGGCGTTGTCGGCCGCCGTGCGCACGGTCTCGATCATCCACTTCGCAATGTCGAGGTCGGCCAGCTGCAGGATGAACCCGTCGCCCACCTCGCCCGTCAGCTTCAGCGCGAGGGGGCCATACGCGGCCACCCAGACTTCGAGCTCGCTGCCGTGGCTCCACGGAAACTGCAGCGTCGAGCCGTTGTACTCAACCGCCCGCGAGTTGCCGAGCTCGCGGATGACGTGGATCGCCTCGCGCAGCTCGGCGAGCGTCGTCGGCTTGCCGTTCGTCACGCGCACCGCCGAGTCGCCGCGGCCGATGCCGCAGATCGTGCGGTTGCCGTACAGCTCGTTGAGGGTCGCGAAGACGCTCGCCGTCACCGTCCAGTCGCGGGTCGCCGGGTTCGTCACGAAGGGGCCGACCGTGATCCGCGTCGTCTCGGCCAGGATCTTCGAGTAGATGACGTAGGGCTCCTGCCACAGGATGTGGCTGTCGAAGGTCCACACGTGGCTGAACCCGTACTGCTCGGCCAGCTTCGCCAGGTGCACGGTGCGGCTGGCGGGCGGGTTGGTCTGCAGAACTGCGCCGAAATCCATGGATGCTCGTCTCTCGTTGCTCGTACGCGTCGGGTTCGGCTCAGACCAGGTACTGGCTCAGGCCGCGGCGCAGGTACTGGCCGTGCCCGGCCCGCCCGTGGAACTGGTCGTTCTGGATGACGACGGAGCCGCGCGAGATCACCGTGTCGACCTTCCCGTCGATCTCGAAGCCCTCCCACGCGGCGTGGTCCATGTTCATGTGGTGCTTCTTGCCGGTGGGGTTGCCGTTCTCGTCGACGGGCATGCCGATCGAGGTGTGGCCGTTCGGGTCGTAGACGACGATGTCGGCGTCGGCCCCGGGGGCGATGACGCCCTTCTTGCCGTAGAGGCCGAACATGCGCGCGGGCGTGGTGCTCGTGATCTCGACCCAGCGCTCGAGAGTGATCTCACCGGTGACGACGCCCTGGTACATGAGGTCCATGCGGTGCTCGACAGAGCCGATGCCGTTCGGGATCTTCGAGAAGTCGCCGAGGCCCAGCTCCTTCTGGCCCTTCATGCAGAACGGGCAGTGGTCGGTCGAGACCATCTGGAGGTCGTTGGTGCGCAGCGACTGCCACATGTGGTCCTGGTGGCCCTCGGCGCGCGAGCGCAGCGGCGTGGAGCACACCCACTTGGCGCCCTCGAAGGCGCCGTACTTCTCGCTTACCGCGCCCAGCTGCTCTTCGAGCGAGAGGTAGAGGTACTGCGGGCAGGTCTCGCCGAACACGTTCTGGCCGCGGTCGCGCGCGGCGGCGAGCTGCTCGACCGCCTGCTTGGCGCTCACGTGCACGACGTAGAGCGGCGCGCCCGTGAGGTGCGCGAGCATGATCGCCCGGTGCGTCGCCTCCTCCTCCATCTGCCAGGCGCGGGCGACCCCGTGGTAGTACGGGTCGGTCTTGCCCTGCTCGAGCAGCTGCGCCACGAGCACGTCGATGGCGGGGCCGTTCTCGGCGTGCATCATCGTCATGAGCCCGTGCTCGGCGGCGACCTGCATCGCGCGGAGGATCTGCGCGTCGTCGGCGTAGAACACGCCGGGGTACGCCATGAACATCTTGTAGCTCGTGATGCCCTCGTCGATGAGCTTCGGCAGAGCATCCAGCGAATCGGCGTCGACGCCGCCCACGATCTGGTGGAACCCGTAGTCGATCGCGCAGTTGCCGCCCGCCTTCTCGTGCCAGGCGGCGAGCCCGTCGAACACCTTCTGGCCCGCCGTCTGCACGGCGAAGTCGATGATGCTCGTCGTGCCGCCCCAGGCGGCGGCGATCGTGCCGGTCTCGAAGGTGTCGATCGCGGCGGTGCCGCCGAACGGCAGCTCCATGTGGGTGTGCGCGTCGATGCCGCCCGGAATGACGTACTTGCCGGTGGCGTCGATGACGGTGTCGACGGATGCCGTCAGGTCGTGGCCGAGCAGGGTCGACCCGGGCGCGAGCACGGCGACGATGGTCTCGCCGTCGACGAGCACGTCGGCCGCGCCGCGGCCGGTGGCGGAGACGACGGTTCCGCCGCGGATGAGCATGGTGGACATTGCCGGCCCCCTTACGGCTTCACCGTCGCGGTGTACGACTCGGGCCGGCGGTCGCGGTAGAACTGCCAGCTGTTGCGCACCTCGCGGATCAGGTCGAGGTCGAGGTCGCGGACGACGATCTCGGTCTGGTCCGGGCTCGCGACCTCGCCGACGTAGTTGCCGCGCGGGTCGACGAAGTAGCTCGAGCCGTAGAAGGTGACGGCGAGGTCGCCGAACTCGTCGCTCTCGGTGCCGATGCGGTTGTTGGCGCCGATGAAGTACTGGTTCGCGGCGGCCGCGGCGGGCTGCTCGAGCTCCCAGAGGCGGTTCGAGAGGCCGGGCTTGGTCGCACTCGGGTTGAACACCAGCTCGGCGCCGTTGAGGCCGAGCTCGCGCCATCCCTCGGGGAAGTGCCGGTCGTAGCAGATATACACGCCGACCTTGCCAACGGCCGTGTCGAACACGGGGTAGCCGAGGTTGCCGGGGCGGAAGTAGAACTTCTCCCAGAACCGGTCGAGGTTCGGGATGTGGTGCTTGCGGTACTTGCCGAGGATCGTGCCGTCCGCATCCACCACCACGGCGGTGTTGTAGTACACGCCGGGCATGTCCTCCTCGTAGATCGGGAGGACGATGACCATCTTCAGCTCCTTGGCGAGCGTCACGAAGCGCTGCACCGTCGGGCCGTCAGCCGGCTCGGCGTAGTCGTAGTACTTCGCGTCCTCGATGATGCCGAAGTAGGGGCCGTAGAAGAGCTCCTGGAAGCAGATGATCTGGGCGCCCTGAGCGGCCGCGTCACGAGCGAACTGCTCGTGCTTCGCGATCATCGACTCCTTGTCGCCCGTCCAGGTGGTCTGCGTGATAGCAGCGCGGATCGTGGTCATCGGTGGTGGTATCCCCTCTCCCCCTCGCCGTCGAGGAGGTGCTCCCCACCGTAGGGCGCAGTCGCGCAGACGAACAGTACGGCGCGCACATGAGCAACGATCGCGGGAGCTAGCGTGGAGCGCATGAGGATCGTCGTGCTCGCGGGCGGGGTCGGGGGTGCGCGCTTCGTGCGCGGGCTGCGGGAAGCGGTGCGCTGGTGGCACCCCGAGGCGTCGATCGACGTCATCGTCAACACGGGGGACGACTGGTGGCTGGGCGGCCTGCGCATCACGCCCGACCTCGACTCGCTGCTGTACACGCTCGCCGGGCAGAACGACGAGCATCGCGGCTGGGGCCGCGTCGGCGAGAGCGAACGGGTCTCGGCCGAGCTGCAGGCCTATGGCGTGACGCCCGAGTGGTTCACGCTCGGGGACCTCGATCTCGGCACGCACATCGCCCGCACCGCCTGGCTGCGGTCGGGGCTCACCCTCTCGGACGTGGTCGCGCGGCTGCAGGAGCGCTGGGACCTCGGCGGCGTGCGCCTGCACCCGGCAACCGACGACGAGATCGACACGCACGTCTGGGTGGCCTCCGATTCCGGGGCGGAGGAGGACCTGCACTTCCAGGAGTGGTGGACCCGCTACCGCGCCCAGGTGCCCGCTCTGCGGTTCGAGCAGCGCGGCGTCGCGGCGGCGCGACCCTCGGCCGGAGCCCTTGCGGCACTCGCGGCGGCCGACCTCGTGCTCGTGGCGCCGTCGAACCCGGTGGTGTCGATCGGCACGATCCTGGGCATCCCGGGCATGCGCGAGGACCTGCGCGACGTCACGGCGCCGATCGTCGGCGTCTCGCCGATCATCGCGGGGGCCGCCGTGCGCGGCATGGCCGACGCGTGC
>JAIWOM010000133.1 GCA_020216895.1 Microcella sp. | reverse complement strand
CGTCGTCGACCCCGACATCGTCGCCGCCGCCCACCTGGAGGTCAGACGTGGATAGGCTCCTGCCCACCCTCATCATCGGAGCCGTCATCCTCGGCGTCTTCGGGCTCATGCTGGTCGGCTGGCGCAACCGCCGCCGCCGGCAGGGTGCCGTCGCCCGTCCGGTCGTCGCGCCCGCCGTGCTCGGTGCGGCCTCGGTTCTCGTCGAGGGCTGGTACGTCGCCACGACGCTCGCCGACCAGCCGCTCGAGCGCGTCGCCGTGCACGGTCTGGGCTTCCGCGCGCAGGCGACCGCGGGCGTGCATCCCGAGGGCCTCGTGCTCGCCGTGCGCGGCCAGGACCCGATCCTCATCGCTCCGTCCGCACTGCGCGGGGCCGGACGCGCCACCTGGGCCATCGACCGGGTCGTCGAGAAGGACGGCCTCATCCTGATCGGCTGGATGCTCGGGGACACCCCGGTCGACAGCTACCTGCGCGTGCCCGACACCACCTCGGCCGCCGCCTTCGTCACGGCCCTCCAGGGCCTCGTGCCGACCATCCCTGCGGAAGGAATCGCATCGTGACCCGTCCCCCTGCCGTGCTCGTCCTCGAGGACGGCACCCGTTTCCGCGGCCGCGCCTACGGCGCCGAGGGCCGCACGGTCGGCGAGGCCGTCTTCGCCACCGGCATGAGCGGCTACCAGGAGACCCTGACCGACCCGAGCTACGCCGGGCAGATCGTCGTGATGACCGCGCCGCACATCGGCAACACGGGCATGAACGACGAGGACCCGGAGTCGCGCCGCATCTGGGTCGAGGGTTTCGTCGTCCGCGACCCCGCGCGCCGCGTCTCCAACTACCGGGCCACCCGGAGCCTCGATGACGACCTCGAGGGCCAGGGCATCGTCGGCATCAGCGGCATCGACACGCGCGCGCTCACCCGCCGCATCCGCGAGGGGGGCGCCATGCGGGCCGGCATCTTCTCGGGTGCGGATGCGGCGCTCAGCGACGACGAGCAGCTCGCGATCGTCCGCTCCAGCGCGGAGATGACCGGCCGCAACCTCTCCGCCGAGGTCTCGGTCGACGCCCCCACGGTGATCCCGGCCGAGGGGGAGCCGATCGGCCGCCTCGCCGTGCTCGACCTCGGGGTCAAGCAGGCCACCCTGCGCCACCTGGCGCAGCGCGGCTTCGAGGTGCACGTCATGCCGCAGTCGGTGACGCTCGAGCAGATGCTCGCGATCGAGCCGGTCGCCGTCTTCTACTCGAACGGCCCCGGCGACCCGGCGGCGAGCGACGCCCACGTCGCCCTGCTGCAGGGGGTGCTGCGCGCGGGCCTGCCGTTCTTCGGCATCTGCTTCGGCAACCAGCTGCTGGGCCGCGCTCTCGGCTTCGGCACGTACAAGCTGCCCTACGGCCACCGCGGCATCAACCAGCCGGTGCTCGACAAGGCGACCGGGCGCATCGAGATCACCGCGCACAACCACGGCTTCGCCGTCGATGCGCCCCTCGAGGGCGTCATCGAGAGCCCGGCGGGCTTCGGCCGCGTCGAGGTCAGTCACATCGGGTTGAACGACCAGGTCGTCGAGGGTCTGCGAGCGCTGGACATCCCCGCCTTCTCGGTGCAGTACCACCCGGAGGCGGCGGCCGGCCCGCACGACTCCACCTCGCTGTTCGACCGATTCCACGACCTCGTCGTCGAGACCACCCGGAAGGCCCAGAGCTGATGCCCAAGCGCGACGACATCCACAGCGTGCTGGTGATCGGCTCCGGCCCGATCGTCATCGGCCAGGCCGCGGAGTTCGACTACTCGGGCACGCAGGCGTGCCGCGTGCTGCGTGCGGAGGGCATCCGGGTGATCCTGGTGAACTCCAACCCGGCGACGATCATGACCGACCCCGACTTCGCCGACGCGACGTACATCGAGCCGATCACGCCGGAGGCGATCGAGGCGATCATCGCCAAGGAGAAGCCGGATGCGGTGCTTCCGACCCTCGGCGGGCAGACGGCCCTCAACGCGGCCATCGCGCTGCACGACCGGGGAATCCTCCAGAAATACGACGTCGAGCTCATCGGTGCGTCGTTCGAGGCGATCCACCGCGCGGAGGACCGCCAGGCGTTCAAGCAGCTCGTGCTCGCGGCGGGCGCCGACGTGGCTCGCAGCGCAATCGCCCACACGGTCGACGAGGCCCTCGCCTTCGCCGAGGAGCTCGGCTACCCGGTCGTCATCCGCCCCTCGTTCACGATGGGCGGCCTCGGCTCGGGCTTCGCGCACGACCGCGCGCAGCTGATCCGCATGGTGACCGACGGCCTCCACCAGTCCCCGACCACCGAGGTGCTCCTCGAGGAGTCGATCCTCGGCTGGAAGGAGTACGAGCTCGAGCTCATGCGCGACCGCGCCGACAACACGGTCGTGGTCTGCTCGATCGAGAACGTGGACCCGGTCGGCGTGCACACGGGCGACTCGATCACGGTCGCCCCGGCGCTGACCCTCACCGACCGCGAGTACCAGAACCTGCGCGACATCGGCATCCGCATCATCCGCGACGTCGGCGTCGACACCGGCGGCTGCAACGTGCAGTTCGCCGTCGACCCGGCGACGGGCCGCGTGATCGTCATCGAGATGAACCCGCGCGTCTCGCGCTCGAGCGCCCTCGCCTCGAAGGCCACGGGCTTCCCGATCGCCAAGATCGCCGCGAAGCTCGCCATCGGCTACCGCCTCGACGAGATCCCCAACGACATCACCCGGGTCACCCCGGCGAGCTTCGAGCCGACCCTCGACTACGTCGTCGTGAAGGTGCCCCGCTTCGCGTTCGAGAAGTTCCCGGGCGCCGACGCAGAGCTGACGACGACCATGAAGAGCGTCGGCGAGGCGATGGCTATCGGCCGCAACTACGCCACCGCCCTCCAGAAGGCGCTCCGCAGCCTCGAGAAGCGCGCCAGCAGCTTCCACTGGCAGGGCGAGCCCGGCGACAAGGATGCCCTCTTGACGCTCGCCGCGACCCCCACCGACGGCCGCATCGTGACGGTGCAGCAGGCCCTGCGCGCCGGTGCCACGATCGACGAGCTGTTCGCCGCGACCGGCATCGACCCGTGGTTCCTCGACCAGATCGTGCTCATCAACGAGGTGGCCGACGAGCTCGCCGCCGCCCCGGAGCTCACGACCGACGTCCTGCGGTACGCGAAGGAGCACGGCTTCAGCGACGCCCAGATCGGGCAGCTGCGCGGGCTCGACGAGGCCGCGGTGCGCGCCGCGCGCTGGGCCGCCGACGTGCGACCCGTCTTCAAGACGGTCGACACCTGCGCGGGGGAGTTCCCGGCGCTCACGCCGTACCACTACTCGAGCTACGACCTCGAGACGGAGGTCGCGCCGAGCACCGCGCGCAAGGTCGTCATCCTCGGCTCCGGTCCGAACCGCATCGGCCAGGGCATCGAGTTCGACTACAGCTGCGTGCACGCGAGCTTCGCTCTCCGTGACGCCGGCTTCGAGACGGTCATGATCAACTGCAACCCCGAGACCGTCTCGACCGACTACGACACCAGCGACCGGCTCTACTTCGAGCCGCTCACCCTGGAGGACGTGCTCGAGGTCATCGAAGCCGAGCGCGCCTCGGGTGAGCTTGTCGGCGTCATCGTGCAGCTCGGCGGCCAGACCGCTCTGGGCCTCGCGCACGGCCTCGAGCAGGCCGGCGTGCCGATCCTCGGCACCAGCCCGGGGGCCATCGACCTGGCGGAGGAGCGCGGCGCGTTCTCCCGCATCCTGCAGGAGGCCGGCCTCACCGCTCCTCGCAACGGCACCGCGACCGACGTCGACAGTGCCATCGCCATCGCCGAGGGCATCGGTTACCCGGTGCTCGTGCGTCCCAGCTTCGTGCTCGGCGGCCGCGGCATGGAGATCGTCTACGACAGCCCGAGCCTGGTCGACTACTTCGACCGGGTGAAGGACCAGGCCATCATCGGGCCCGAGCAGCCGCTGCTCGTCGACCGGTTCCTCGACGACGCCGTCGAGATCGATGTGGACGCGCTGTTCGACGGCGACGAGCTCTACGTCGGCGGCATCATGGAGCACATCGAGGAGGCCGGCGTGCACTCCGGCGACTCGGCCTGCACCCTGCCGCCCGTGACGCTCGGCCGCGACGTCATCGACCGCGTGCGCGCGGCGACCGAGGCGATCGCCCGCGGCATCGGCGTGCGCGGCCTGCTCAACGTGCAGTTCGCCATCGGTGCGGGCGTGCTCTACGTGCTCGAGGCCAACCCGCGCGCCTCCCGCACCGTGCCCTTCGTCTCGAAGGCGCTCGGCATCCCGCTCGCCAAGGCCGCATCGCTCGTGATGACCGGCCGGTCGATCCGCGCGCTCATCGCCGAGGGGCTGCTGCCTGCGGGCGACGGGTCGACGGTGCCGCTCGACGCGCCGGTCGCGGTCAAGGAGGCGGTGCTGCCCTTCAAGCGCTTCCGCACGCGCGAGGGCGTCATCGTCGACTCGGTGCTCGGCCCCGAGATGCGCTCGACGGGCGAGGTCATGGGCATCGACCGCGACTTCCCGCGCGCGTTCGCGAAGAGCCAGCAGGCCGCCTATGGCGGGCTGCCGACGGAGGGCGTCGTCTTCATCTCGGTCGCCGACCGCGACAAGCGCGCCGTCGTG
Source organism: Microcella sp. (assembly GCA_020216895.1). Taxonomy (GTDB): domain Bacteria; phylum Actinomycetota; class Actinomycetes; order Actinomycetales; family Microbacteriaceae; genus Microcella. Next base: position 475 of record JAIWOM010000133.1, on the reverse strand, counting down.
CTGCCCGCCCTCCGGCTGCGCCAGCTCGGCTTCGAGCTGTGGGCGACCGAGGGCACCAACGAGGTGCTCGCCCGGCACGGCATCGAGGCCCGCGTGGTGCGCAAGCACAGCGGCGCAAGCGATGGTGAGCCGAGCATCGTCGACCTCATCAACGCGGGCGAGGTCGACATCGTCATCAACACGCCGTCGGGCCGTTCCGCGCGCGCTGACGGCATCGAGATCCGCACGGCGACCGTCGCGGCCGACAAGCCGCTGATGACCACGATGGCCACGGTCGGTGCGACCGTCGCCTCCATGGAGTCGCAGTCCGGCATCGTCACGGTGACCAGCCTGCAGGACTACGCGATCGCCCGGGCGGGCGGCGCATGACCGGTTTCGGCGAGCGCCTGCGCGCGGTGACGGATGCCCACGGCCGCCTGTGCCTCGGCATCGACCCGCACGCCGAACTGCTGCGGCAGTGGGGGCTGGGCGACGA
>JAIWOM010000132.1 GCA_020216895.1 Microcella sp. | reverse complement strand
GGGGCCGCGGCGCTCGGCGTCAGCAGCCTGCGCGACGTGACCGTCGACGACCTGCCGCGGGCGCAGGGGCTGCTCGACGACGTGACCTTCCGCCGCATCCGCCACGTCATCACCGAGAACCAGCGGGTGCTCGACACCGTCGCCGTGCTGCGCGCGCAGGGCGCCTCCGCCATCGGCGAGCTGCTGGATGCCTCGCACCGCAGCATGCGCGACGACTTCGAGATCTCGGTGCCCGAGCTCGATCTCGCCGTCGAGACCGCCGTCAGCGCGGGCGCCCTCGGCGCGCGCATGACCGGGGGTGGATTCGGCGGCGCGGCCATCGCGCTCGTCCGGGTCGGCGACCTATCGCGCGTGCAGGTCGCCGTCGACAACGCGTTCGGCGAGCACGCCTTCGGGCAGCCCGACACCTTCGTCGTCACGGCCTCCGACGGGGCCGCCCGCAACTAGGCCGTCGGGCCCTCGCGGCCGGTCGCGGCTCCCGCTACCAGCGGTTCTGCGCCTGCTCGGCCCAGCCGACGAGGCCGTCGACGCTCACGCGCTCGCCGCTCGAGTCGCGCAGCCACCCGCTCCAGGTGCCGAGCGCCTGGTGGATCGTGCTGGCCACGACGACCGCGTTCGTGCGCTCGACGCGGCGGTGCCACGGCGTGAGGGTCACGTCGGCGTGCTCGCCGACGATGCGCCACGGCGCGTGCTCGTCGTCGAGGTCGTACTGCCAGGCCAACTCCTCGCCGATGTAGTGCTGAACGCCGTCGACGAAGACCGCGTTCTCGGTCGACCCGGTGCCGTCGGTCCACTTCCCGCCGAGCTGCAGGCCGATGCGGCGCCCGTCGACGACGCCTGAACCGGCCGCCCAGTTCCACGTCATCCGGTACGGCCAGCGACCCCGGCCGCGGTCGAGCACCGCCCAGCTGCCCTCACCGACCGCGTACTGGCGGCCGTCGATCATGATCGTCCCCGAGACGGGGCGAGCGACATCCTTCAGCGTGTACTGGAAGAGGCGGTCGCTCCACGGCACGACGACGCCGAGCGCGTCACCGGCGTCGGGGCTGGTCACCTCGATCGCGAAGCCCGGGGCGGTGCCGCGGATGCTCGTGGCCGAGCCCTCGGAGCGCATCCGCAGCTCGCTCGCCCCCAGGCGACCACCCCACCGAGCGCTCGCCTCGAACGGCGGCAGCGTGTCGGGGATGCTCGTGCCGCGCCCGAAGGGCTCCAGCCCGCCGATCGTCCGGTGCTCGCCGGTCGCGCGCACGACGAGGTAGATCGAGGGCACGGCCGCGTAGTCGAGGCTCGCGACGGTCATCCCGACGAACACGTCGGGGGTCATGATGCCCCAGTACTCCCAGCGCTTCGAGCGCCCCCAGCCGCGCAGCGGGCTGCGGTGCAGTGCGGTGCGGGTGCGCCCGACCGCGGCCGGGTTGAGCCGTCCGCTGGGCAGGCACAGATCGACGGGGTCGGTGATCTCGGGCAGCGTCATCGGTGCCGGTCCTTCCGGGTGGGGCAGGGGGGCGTGCGAGCGGCCGCGGCTAGCGCGAGATCGCGAGCGCCGCCGCCGTCGAGCTGAGCACCTCGTCGGCGAAGGCCGGGTCGTCGGAGACCGCGCGACCGTAGCTGGGCACCATGGCCTGCAGGCGCGGCCGCCAGCCCTCCACCCGGTCGGCGAAGCAGCGCTCGATGAGGTCGAGCATGATCGACGGCGCGGTCGAGGCGCCCGGCGAGGCGCCGAGCAGGCCCGCGATCGATCCGTCGGCCGCGGCGACGACCTCGGTGCCGAACTGCAGGGTGCCGCCCTTGCCGGGCACGTTCTTGATGATCTGCACGCGCTGACCGGCGGTCAGCTGGTACCAGTCGTCGCCATCGGCCTCGGGGTAGAACTCGCGCAGGGCCTCGAGCTTCTTCGAGCGCGTCGCCAGCAGCTCGCCGACCAGGTAGGTCACGAGGTCGAAGTTGCGCAGGCCCACTTGGATCATCGGCACGATGTTGTGCCAGCGGATCGAGCCGAAGAGGTCCCACCACGACCCCGTCTTGAGGAACTTCGGGGTGAACCCGGCGTAGGGCCCGAACAGCAGGCTCGGGGTGCCGTCGACGACGCGGGTGTCGAGGTGCGGCACCGACATCGGCGGCGCGCCGACCGAGGCCTTGCCGTAGATCTTCGCGTTGTGCTTCGCGACGACCTCGGGGTTGTCGCTGCGCAGCCACTGACCGCTGACGGGGAACCCGCCGAAGCCGCGGATCTCGGGGATGCCGCTCTTCTGCAGCAGCGGCAGGGCGTGCCCGCCGGCGCCGACGAACACGAACCGCGCGGTCACCTCGACCGGGGTCGAGCCGACCTCGTGGCGCATCGAGAGCTTCCAGAGGCCGTCCTTGGTGCGGCGGATGCCCGTCACGCGGTGCTCGAGGTGCAGCGACGCGCCGTTCGCGACGAGGCCGTCGACGAGGGCGCGGGTGAGGGCACCGAAGTCGACGTCGGTGCCCGCGGCCATGCGCGTGGCGGCGATCGGCTGCGACTTCGCCCGGCCCGGGATGACGAGCGGCGCCCACGAGCGGATCACCGCGGCGTCGTCGCTGAACTCCATGCCCGCGAAGAGCGGGTGATCCTTGAGGGCCTCGTACCGCTTGCGGAGGTACTCGACGTTGGCCTCGCCCCACACCATGCTCATATGCGGCGTGGCGGAGAGGAAGGCGGTCGGCTCGGGCAGCACGCCCTCGCTCACCAGGAACGACCAGAACTGCCGTGAGACCTGGAACTGCTCGTTGATCTTCACCGCGTTGGCGATGTCGATCGTGCCGTCGGGCCGCTCGGGCGTGTAGTTGAGCTCGCAGAGCGCGGCGTGCCCCGTGCCCGCGTTGTTCCACGGGTTGGAGCTCTCGAGCGCGACATCGCTCAGGCGCTCGTAGATGCGGATCGTCCACGAGGGCTCGAGCTTCTGCAGCATGGTCCCGAGCGTGGCGCTCATGATGCCGCCGCCGATGAGGGCGACGTCGATGGGTTCGGTCACGCCCCCAGTTTAGCCGCGCTTCACAGGGCGTCCTCCGCCCGGGGCTAGGCTGGCGCGGTGATTGTGCCCCTTCTTTCGATCGGCGTGATCGGGGGACTCTTCGCGGGGCTCTTCGGGGTCGGCGGCGGCTTCATCATGGTGCCGCTCATGCTGCTGTGGCTGCGCTTCGACCAGCGGAGAGCATCCGCCACCTCGCTGCTCGCGATCGTCCCCCCGGCCGCCCTGTCGGCGACCCTGTACGGCGCGCAGGGGCAGATCGACGTTCTCGCGGCCGCGATCATCGCCGCCGGAGCCCTCGGCGGGGCACCGCTGGGGGCGATGCTGCTGCGCCGCCTGCCGCTCGTGGTGCTGAAGTGGCTGTTCATCGCGGGGCTCGCGGCGACGGCGCTGCGGCTCGTGCTCACCGTGCCGCAGCGCGACGGCGCGATCGACTACGGCGTGGCCGCCGTGATCGCGCTCGCGGCGCTCGGCGTGGTGATGGGCATCGTCGCCGGCCTGCTCGGCGTCGGCGGCGGCATCATCGCGGTGCCCGTGCTCATCGCGCTCTTCGGCATGGGCGACCTGCTCGCGAAGGGCACCTCGCTGCTGGCGCTGATCCCGGGGGCCCTGCTCGGCACGCTCGCCAATCGCCGGGCGGGGCTGCTGCACGTGCGCGACGCCCTGCTGATGGGTCTCGCCGCGGCGGCGAGCTCGCTGGGCGGGGTAGCGCTGGCGTTCTGGCTGCCCGCGCAGCTGTCGGCCTGGCTGTTCGCCGCTCTCCTGGTCGCGGTCATCGTGCAGCTCATTCTGCGACCGTCGACACCACCGCGTCAGCGTTAGCACCCCCACCTCAGCGAGGCGAGCAGGGAATAGGTCACAATGGGACCCATGAGCGATCCCCAGGCTTCAGACGGGGTGCCTTCGACGCCGATCGCGCGCGTCATCGCCGTGCTCGAGGGGGTAGCCCGCCACGCGGGGCCCATCGGGGTTCGTGAGCTGTCGCGGTCCTGTCACGTCGATCGCAGCTCGGTGAGCCGGATCACGCTTCAGCTTGCCGCGCTGGGAGTCCTCGCTCGCTCGGAGCAGGGCGAGTACAGTCCGGGTCCGCGTCTCGTCGCCATCGCCCACCAGCTTCGAACAGCGAGCTCGAGTGAGGCGCTGGTGCGCCTCGCCACCCACGCACTCTGTTCAGCCACCGGTGAGACGGCGGCAGCCGTCGGGCGCACGGCCGTTGATTCCCGAGTGTTGCACGTCGCGATCGGCCGCGGCCCGGTAACCGTCCTGCTCACGGAGGGCTCCGTCGTCCCGCCCTTCCTCGCGAGCGCGGTCGCGCAGACGCACACGAACGCAACGACACCGATCACGGCAACCGCTGAGGGGACAACGATCGTGACGGTTCCGGTCGGCGTCGATGCGACTGCCGTCGACTGGACGTTGATCGTCGCGGCACCCTGTCATCGGGCGGACCCCGCCACAGTCGCCGCGATCGAACAGGCGATTCGCACTGCCGCAGCGAAACTCCGCGATCGGATCTGTCTCTAGAGCCCGATCTCGGCGAGCGCCGCATCCATGTTCTCGAGCATGAGGGCGTAGCCCTGGTCGTTGGGGTGCAGCCCGTCGGCGGCCATCAGACCGGGAGCACCCGCGATCCAGGTCGACGCTCCCGGGATGAACGGCAGGTCGTAGCGCTCGGCCGCGTCGCGCACCCAGCCGATGATCGTCTCGAGCGACGCGGGCCGCTCGGGCGTGTACCAGAAGGGCTCGACGACGACGATGCGCGCCTCCGGTAGCGCTTCGGTCAGGCGGGCGAGATCGGTGTCGATCTGCCGCTCGATCTCGTCCGCGGCGACGTCGAACGAGAAGTTGTCGTTGAGCCCCATCGTCACGATGACGATGTCGGGCTGCTGGTCGATGATCAGGGCGGGCAGGTCGGTGTCGGCGAACGCGCGCCGGTTGTTGATGAAGCCGAGCCCGTTGACGCTCGGATTGAACTCGCGCCAGCCGCGCTGATCGGCCAGCTGGGTCGACCAGCGCAGCGAGAGGTCGCTCGCGCCGGTGCCGAGCGTGTACGAGTCGCCGTAGAAGGCGACGAGCGGCCGGCCGTCGTCGGCCGGGGCGACACCAGCGCCGGGTGCGGCCGCGGGCGCGCATCC
>JAIWOM010000131.1 GCA_020216895.1 Microcella sp. | reverse complement strand
CCCGGCGGCCCCGGCACCCGCGCCGGCACCTCCCGCCGACGGCACGACCGCCGGCTCCGGAGGCTGATCCTCCTCATGCCGACCACCGAGGCGCCGTCGCGCATCATCGATCGCGCGGTCCGCGCGATGGGTGGCGGTGCGCGCATCCGCATCGTCCTCGCTCCCGAGGGCGCGGATGCGGACGAGGGCCTCGGCGTCGACGCGGTCGCCCTCGCCGAGCGCCGCCTCGCCGAGCTCGAGCAGCGCTGGAGCCGCTTCCTGCCGGACAGCGACCTCACCCGCGTCAATACCGCCGAAGGCCGGCCGACCACGGTGCACGCCGACACGATCATGCTGCTCGACGCGATGCGGGCCGCCTGGCGTGAGACGGATCGCGACTTCGACCCGGGCCTCCTGCCCGCGCTCGTCGCCGGGGGCTACGGCCGATCGCTCATCGACGGAAGCCGGATCACCGCCCTACCTCCCTCCGCCCGCGACCGCGCCGATCTCGACGCCATGCGGCTCGACGGTCAGACCGTCACCCTCCCGGTCGGCAGCGCTCTCGACTCCGGCGGCATCGGCAAGGGGCTGGCTGCCGACCTGATCGCGGACGAGCTGATGGCGCTGGGGGTCGCCGGCTGCCTGATCGAGATCGGCGGTGACGTGCGGGTGCGCGGCACCGCGCCGGACGGCATCGCCTGGCGCATCCGGGTCGAGGACCCGTTCGACCTCGCGAGCTCGCGCGCGATCGTGCGCCTGAGCGACGGCGGCATCGCGACCTCCAGCCAGCGCAAGCGCCGCTGGCTCGGCGCGGACGGCGCGGACGCCCACCACCTCATCGACCCCGTCACCCTGCGCAGCGCCCGGACGAGCATCCAGACCGTCACGGTCATCGCCGACACGGCGGCGCGCGCGGAGGCCCTCACCAAGCCGGGCTTCCTGCGCCCTCTCGACGACTACCTCGCCTGGCTGCCCACCCGTGGTGCGGCTGCCCTGACGATCGATGCCGACGGCGTCGAGCGCACGACCCCGAACTGGAGCGACTACGCATGAACGACCCGCACTTCTGGTGGTACGTCACCCGCTCGAGCGCGGTGCTCGCCTGGATCGTCATGACGGTCGCCGTCCTCTGGGGAATCCTGCTGTCGACCCGCGTCTTCCGGGGGGCGGACAACCCGGCGTGGCTGCAGGACCTCCACCGCTATCTCGGCGGGATGGCTCTCGTGCTCACGGGCATCCACATGGTCTCGCTCATGCTCGACCCCTGGCTCGCGATGCCGCTCGACCAGCTGCTGATCCCGCTGATCGCCGAGTACCGGCCCGTTCCCGTCGCGCTGGGCATCCTGTCGTTCTACGTGCTGCTCGCTGTGCAGCTCACATCCCTGGTGATGAACCGGCTGCCCCGGCGCTTCTGGAAGGGTGTGCACTACCTCAGCTATGTCGCGGTCCTCGTTGTCGCGGTGCACGGCGCGCTCGCCGGCACCGATGCCGGGGCCGTCTGGTACCAGCTGGTGGCGACCGTCATCGTCACGGCGAGCCTGCTCGCCCTGGCGGTCCGCGTGGTCATGGCGCGCCGCTCGCGCGCCGCGGCCGCCTCGAGCTCGGCTCCGGCACCGGGGGGAGCCGGAGTCGTCCCCTCCCTCGCCGAGGCGAATCCCGGCGACCCGCTGGCGGTCACCAGGATGCGCATCATCGCGAAGCACCCGGTCGCCGACGGCGTCGTGCGCCTGCGGTTCGCCCGGGTCGACGGCCGGCCGATCGAGCCCTGGTACGCCGGGGCCCACATCACGCTCCGCCTGCCGATCGGCATCGAGCGGCAGTACTCCCTGTGCAGCGATCCCGCTGATCGCAACCACGTGGACATCGCCGTGCTGCGGGCCGAGCCGGCGGGTGCCGGCAGCGCCTGGCTGCACGACATCGCCCAGCTCGGCGACGAGCTCGACGTGATCGGGCCGCGCAACCACTTCCCCCTGGAGGCGGCGCACGACTACCTCTTCATCGCGGGTGGCATCGGCATCACGCCGATCCGGGCGATGATCGAGGCCCTGCCGCCGACGCGCACCTGGCGCCTGCTCTACCTGGGTCGCACCCGCAGCCAGCTCGCCTTCGCCGCCGAGCTCGAGCAGGAGTACGGCGATCGCGTGCAGGTCGTCACCGGCGATGAACGCACCGAGCGTGTCGACCTCGCACGGGTCATCGCGGCCACCGGCCCCGAGACCGCGGTCTACTCCTGCGGCAGCGGCACCCTGCTCGATGCTGTCGAGCAGGCGACGCCGCGCGACCGGTGCCACACGGAGCGCTTCATCGCCACCGACCGCTCCGCCGGCGTCGAACGGGCGGCCGTCACGGTCGTCGCTCAGCGGTCGGGGAAGCGCGTCGAGGTCGCGGCGGAGGAGAGCATCCTGGCCGCCCTGCAGGGGGCGGGCCTGCCGGTCGCGACCTCGTGCGGCACCGGCGTGTGCGGCACCTGCGAGACCCGGGTGCTCCGCGGCACGCCGCTCCACCTCGACTCGGTCATGCCGGATGTCGACAAGGACGAGGTCGGGGTCTTCTACCCCTGCGTCTCGCGGGCGCGAACTCCCGAGCTCGTGCTCGACCTGTGACGGTCGCGGCTCACGGCTCGGGCGCGGCGATCTCCTCCTCGACCCAGAGGTCGTCGTCGGTGCGCAGCGTCTGCCAGGCGGCGTAGGCGATCGCGGCGGTCGCCACAACACCGAGGCCGATCAGGATGTACCGTCCCGGTCCGGGCTGGGGCTTGACCTCGACGATGCCCACGCGCTGACCCGCGCGCGTGGCGAGCTCGCGGCCGGTCGCTGAGACCTGGCGGAGGGCATCCCGGATGCGCTTGTCGCGCGCGACATCGAGCACCGCGATCGCGGAGCCGATCGCACCGGTGACCGCGGGAAGGATATCGTCGACGAAACGGTCGCGCGTCGCGGAGGCGGCGTGCCGCACCGAGTCGACGCCGGCCTCCACGCCGGGGACGATGCGCTTCTCATAGGTCTGCCGGACGCGCGGGGCGACGTCGTCCCGGGCGACCGAGGCAGCCTGCCGACTCGCATCGCGCAGGATCCCCGCCGCGCGCTCGAGAACCTCGCGCTGCTCGTCCCAGACGTTCTCGGCCTCGCGGCGGAGCTTCTTGAGCTCGCGCTGGCGCTTGCGTGACAGTTCCATGGTGACCCTCCTGCATCGTCAGTGGTCGACACCCCCATCCTGGCACTCCCCGACCCCGCACCCAACAGATGCGCCGCCGATGCTCAGCCAGCCGCCAGGAGCCTCCATGCCAGAATGGGCGGCATGTCGATTCACACCGCTGTCGCCACCATCCACACCAACCACGGCGACATCGTCGTCAACCTCTACGGCAACCACGCCCCCAAGACCGTGCGCAACTTCGTCGGTCTCGCCACCGGCACGCAGGAGTGGACGCACCCGCGCACCGGGCAGGCGACCACCGAGCCGCTGTACGACGGCGTGATCTTCCACCGCATCATCAAGGACTTCATGCTCCAGGGCGGCGACCCGCTCGGGCAGGGCATCGGCGGCCCCGGCTACGAGTTCGACGATGAGATCCACCCCGAGCTGCAGTTCAGCGAGCCCTTCCTGCTCGCCATGGCCAACGCCGGCAAGCGCGGTGGGCGCGGCACCAACGGCTCGCAGTTCTTCATCACGACCGTGGCGACCCCCTGGCTGAACGGCAACCACACCATCTTCGGCGCCGTCGCCGACGAGGACTCGAAGGCCGTCGTGAAGGCGATCGAGGCGGTGCCGACGAACGCGAACGACAAGCCCCTGCAGGACGTCGTCATCTCGAGCATCGAGGTCGTCGAGGTCGCGTGACCGATCCGGCGGCGGGCGAGCCCCGATCCGGGACAGGCGCGGGCACCTGCTACCGCCACCCTGATCGGGCGAGCGGCGTGCGCTGCCAGCGCTGCGACCGCTCCGTCTGCCCCGAGTGCTGGACGCCCGCGGCTGTCGGCGTCCAGTGCCCGGAGTGCGTCGCCGCCGCGCGTGCGGCTCTGCCGCGCCGGGCTCCGGCCGTCGTGCGGGCGTTCCGCCCGGGCAGCCGTGCTCCGGTGGTCAGCTACAGCATCCTGGCGGTGACCCTCGCGGTCTTCGTGCTGCAGTGGGTGACGCAGGGCGCCGTCACCGCGGCGCTCGCCTACTTCCCGCCGCTCACCGCCATCGAACCGTGGCGGATGCTCACCGTCGCGCTCGTGCACAGTGACAGCTCGATCTTCCACATCGTGTTCAACATGTACTCGCTGTGGGTGCTCGGTCCGCTCCTCGAGAGCCTGATCGGGCGCGCGCGGTTCGCGGCCGTGTACGTGCTCTCCGCCCTCGGCGGCTCGGTCGCGGTACTGTGGCTCGCGCCGCTGAGCATCGTGGTGGGAGCATCCGGCGCGATCTTCGGTCTGCTGGGCGCCTTCTTCGTCATCCAGCGCCGGCTGGGCGGCCGGAACATCCAGCTGGTCGTGATCATCGCCATCAACCTGGCGCTCGGATTCCTGATCCCGGGCGTCTCGTGGCAGTCGCACGTCGGCGGCCTGCTCGTGGGGGCCGCGTGCGCCGCCATCATGCTGCGGACCCGGCGCGCGGATCAGCAGCGGAGGCAGGCCTGGCTGCTCGCGGGCGTCGGTGCGCTGCTCGTCGCGGCGACCGTGCTGCGCCTCGTCATCGGCTGATCGCTGACCGCGCTCTCCACGACTTATCCACAGGGGTGTCCACAGTGGGGATAATCACACCCGTGTAATTCGACGAATCGTCGGGCAGCGTCTTTCGGGTCAGCGCCACCGGGTCGTCATCAGGAAGCCGATGAACATGATCCCGAAGCCGACCATGATGTTCCACGGCCCGAGGCTGGGCACCGGCCACGACGCCTGGCTGATGTAGTACACGAGGATCCAGATCAGGCCGACGAGCATGAAGCCGAACATGATCGGCTTGAACCAGACCGGATTGGGGGCGTCAGCACCCCGCGGCGTCTCGGGGTTCTCGGCGTTGCGCGTCGTCGTACGGGCCATGCGAAGCAGTCTAACCGCAGGGCCGGCGGGAACCTGCGCCTAGAATCGAGCCGTGACCGAGCAGGATCCTTCCGCCGAGGCGAGCGCCGCGCCCGCGACGGCCGAGCACGCCGCGCCGGAACGGCGCCGCGGCGGCA
>JAIWOM010000130.1 GCA_020216895.1 Microcella sp. | reverse complement strand
CGCGCGGAAGCGCGCGATGGCCTCCACCGAGGAGGACTTGAGGGTATCGGCGAGCACGATGACGCCGGCCGCGGCACCGTCGATCGCGACGACCACAGCGGTGCCGCCCTCCGCCTCGTGCCGCGCGACCAGCTCGGCGGCGGGCGTCCCGGCCACGTCGATCGCCCACTCGTCGCGCAGCCAGCTGGCGCGGCCGATCGCGAGCGCGTGACCCTCGACGACCGCGGTGACGCCGGCGCCCGCGTGGGCGCGAAACTCCTCGGCCGCAGGAAGGGCATCGAGGCCGGTCGCGCGGGCGTGGTCGACGATCGCCCGGGCGAGCGGATGCTCCGACCCGTCCTCCGCGGCCGCGGCCAGAGCCAGCATCCGCGCGCCATCGACCTGTCCGACCGTCTTGACGGCGGTCACGGCCAGCTGCCCGGTCGTGACCGTGCCGGTCTTGTCGAGCACGATGGTGTCGATGCGGCGCGTGCTCTCGAGCACCTGCGGACCGCGGATGAGGATGCCCAGCTGCGAGCCGCGCCCCGTGCCGACGAGCAGCGCGGTCGGGGTCGCGAGCCCGAGCGCGCACGGGCACGCGATGATGAGCGTCGCGACGGCCGCGGTGAACGCGAGCTCGATCGAGCCATCGAGCAGCAGCCAGCCGACGAGCGTCAGCAGCGACAGCACGAAGACGATCGGCACGAAGACTCCCGACACCCGATCGGCGAGGCGCTGCACCTCGGCCTTGCCGGTCTGGGCCTCCTCGACGAGCCGGGCCATACGGGCGAGCTCGGTGTCGGCGCCGACGCGCGATGCCTCGACGACGATGCGGCCGGAGACGTTGATGGTGCCGCCGACGACCCGGCTGTCGAGTTCGACGTCGACGGGCACGCTCTCACCGGTCAGCAGCGAGGCGTCGACGCTCGAGGCGCCCTCGACGACGACGCCGTCGGTCGCGATGGTCTCGCCAGGCCGGACGACGAAGCGGTCGTTGGGCTGCAGCGCCGAGACGGGCACGCGCACCTCGACGCCGTCGCGGAGCACGGCCGCGTCCTTCGCGGCGAGAGTCAGAAGGGCGTCGAGCGCCTCGCGCGAGGAGCGCTTGGCCCGGGCTTCGAGGTACCGCCCGAGCAGGATGAACACGGTGACGGCGGCGGCGACCTCGAGGTAGATCTCGTGGGCGCCCTCCTCCGGGCGGCCGAGCAGCTGCAGGGTCATGGTCATGCCGGGCATGCCGGCCTCGCCGAAGAAGAGGGCGTAGAGGCTCCACAGGTACGCGGCGGTGACGCCCACCGAGATCAGGGTGTCCATCGTCGTGGTGAGGTGCCGCGCGCCGCGCAGGGCCGCGCGGTGGAACGGCCAGGCCCCCCAGACGGCGACGGGCGACGCCAGAGTCAGGGCGAGCCACTGCCAGTTCGTGAACTGCAGCGCGGGCACCATCGACAGCACGAGCACGGGAAGTGTGAGCGCCGCCGAGATGATCAGGCGCTGGCGCAGGGGGGCCAGGTCGTCGGCGGGCTGCGGCCCCGCATCCTTCGCCGCGACCACCGGCGCCGCGCTGGGCGGGGTCGCGACCGCGGCACCGTACCCGGCCTTCTCGACGGCGGCGATGAGCGCGTCGACATCGAGGGGTGCGCCGTCGAGCGGGCCGCCCTCGACAGCGCGCACGGTCGCCTTCTCGGTGGCGTAGTTGACGGTCGCCTGGATGCCCTCGACCTTGTTGAGGCTGCGCTCGATGCGGTTGGCGCACGAGGCGCAGGTCATGCCCGTGAGCTCGAGCTGGAGGTCGGGCGCGCTTGTGGTCATGGCCCCAGTCTAGACATACCCCCCTGGGGTACTCAAGAGGGGCGCCGTAGGACGGGTTCAGGCCAGCTGGTAGCCGGCCTCCTCGACGGCGGCGCGCACAGCCTCGGCATCGACCGGGCCGGCGGCGTGCACGGTGACGCGCGAGGCGCCGCCCTTCTTCAGCACGACGTCGACGCTCTGCACGCCGGCGATCGCGCCGACCTCCTCCGTGACGCTCGCGACGCAGTGGCCGCAGGTCATGCCGGTGACGAAGAACTCGGTGCCGGCATCCGTCGCCGGGGCGGCCGCGTGGCCGGAGTCGGTGCCGATCGGGTCGGTGCCGATGGGATCAGTGACGACGCGGTCGTGCGGGATGCGCTCGGTGGCGGAGCCGGAGCTGCACATGCACGCTCCTCCCCCGCCGCAGCAGCCGCCCGCGGCATCCGCAGCGCCGAGGGGCGCGCCGGTGAGAAGGTCGAGTCGGTTCGTGGTCTCCATGGCCACGATGTTACCAAACCCCCGGGGGGTACCGCCTGGGAACCGCTCCGGCCGGACGCCTACCCGCGCTCGCGCGGACGGCGCCCCGGACGGCCGCGGTCGGGCTGGATCTCAATGAGCTTGCCGCTGATGCGCGTGCCGGCCAGCTTCTTGAGCACGGCGGGCGAGAGATCGGCGGGCAGCTCGACGATCGAGAAGTCCGAGAGGATCTGGATGGCGCCGAAGTCGTCGCGGCCGAGCCCACCCTCGTTGGCGATGGCTCCGACGATCTGGCGCGGCTCGACGCGGTGGCGGCGGCCGACCTCGATGCGGTACTTCGCGAACGAGCCGGCGTCGCGGCGCGGGCGACGCTCGCCGCGATCCCCCTCGCCCGAGGCACCGCGGGTCGCACCGCCGTCGCGTCCGTCAGCGCGAGCATCCCGCGCCCGGCGCTCCTCGGCCCGCGCCGCGCGCTCTTCCTCTTCCGACATCAGCAGCGGGGTGTCGCCCTGCGCCACGAGCGCCAGGGCTGCGGCGACGTCGAGCTCGGCGACGTCGTGGTGCTCGACGTAGTGCGCGACGATGTCGCGGAACTCGTTGATGCGCTCGGCCTGCCCGAGCGCGGCCGTGATCGCATCGTCGAAGCGGGCCAGGCGCGTGATGTTGATGTCCTCGACGCTCGGCAGGCGCATCTCGGTGAGCGGCTGGCGGGTAGCCTTCTCGATCGCGTCGAGCAGGCGGCGCTCGCGCGGCGTGATGAAGCTGATCGCGGCGCCCGAGCGGCCAGCCCGGCCGGTGCGGCCGATGCGGTGCACGTACGACTCGGTGTCGACCGGGATGTCGAAGTTGACGACGTGGCTGATGCGATCGACATCGAGGCCGCGGGCGGCGACATCGGTCGCGACGAGGATGTCGAGCTTGCCCGCCTTCAGCTGGTTGACGGTGCGCTCGCGCTGCGCCTGCGCGACATCACCGCTGATCGCCGCCGCCGAGTATCCGCGAGCGCGCAGCTTCTCGGCGAGCGTCTCCGTCTCGTTCTTGGTGCGCACGAACACGATGAGGCCGTCGAAGTTCTCGACCTCGAGGATGCGCGTCAGGGCGTCGACCTTCTGCGCGTACGACACCACGAGGTAGCGCTGGGTCGTGTTCGCCGAGGTCGTCGTGGTGGTCTTGACCGTGATCTCCTCCGCATCGCGGAGGTGCTGCTGCGCGATGCGGCGGATCGCCGGCGGCATGGTCGCCGAGAACAGGGCGACCTGCTTGTCGACGGGGGTCTCGGCGAGGATCGTCTCGACGTCCTCCGCGAAGCCCATCTTGAGCATCTCGTCGGCCTCGTCGAGAACGAGGTACTTCAGCGCGCTGAGATCAAGGGTGCCCTTCGCGAGGTGGTCCATGATGCGGCCGGGCGTGCCGACGACGACGTGCACGCCGCGGCGCAGGGCCGACAGCTGCACGCCGTAGGCCTGGCCGCCGTACACCGGCAGCACGTGCACGCCGCGCAGGTGGGCGGCGTACTTCTCGAACGCCTCGCACACCTGCAGGGCGAGCTCGCGCGTGGGCGCGAGCACGAGGGCCTGCGGGGTCTTCTGCGCCGCATCCAGTCGATCGACGATGGGCAGGGCGAAGGCCGCGGTCTTGCCCGTGCCCGTCTGGGCGAGGCCCACGACATCGCGGCCGGCGAGCAGAGTCGGGATCGTCGCGGCCTGGATCGCCGAGGGCGTCTCGTAGCCGACATCGCGGAGTGCTTTAAGAACCGCCTCACCGAGCCCGAGGTCGGCGAACGTGAGGGTGGGGGTCGCGTCGGCGTCGGCCGACGGTGCTGCATCGGACGACGTCATGCGTCAACGGTACCGCCGCAACCAATACGCCGCCCCTGCGCCGTCTTCGCACCTTCCCGCCCCTCGGTGATCGAGCACGGCGAGCATGGATGCGGCACCCAGGTTCTCCGCAGGCGATGGGCGGCGGGGCTCCAGGCGGCACGCTTAGCGTCAGCGGGTCGGGGTCCCTCCCCGCCGCCCCCGTCCCCCGCCGTGGAGTCGCCGATGACCGCGCTGCCGCTCGTGACCGACGAGCCGTACGACCTGGTGATCCTCGGCGCGGGCTGCGCGGGGCTCTCGCTCGCGGCGCGGCTGGCGCAGGGCGACGGCGACCTGCGGGTCGCCGTCATCGACCCGCGCACCGAGCACGGTGACGACCGCAGTTGGAGCTTCTGGCACCACGACCACCACGCCCTGCGCGGCATCGTCGCCCACGAGTGGAGCGGCTGGACGTACCGGGACGTCGCCGGCCGGGGCGCCACGCACCGGGTGCCGGGCATCAGCTACCAGTACATCCGCGGTGTCGACTTCTACCGCTGGGCGCTCGACGCGATCGCGGGCGACCCGCGCATCAGCGTGCACCTGGGGGTGGCGGCGCACGAGCTGTCGGCTGTCGTCCTTTCCACCGGTGGCGAGGGGGTGCGCATCGCGACCGACGCCGGGGCGGTGCTCGCCCGCCAGGTGGTCGACACCCGCCCGCAGCGCACCCGTGCTCTCCTGTACCAGTGCTTCAGCGGCGCCGAGGTCGAGCACGGGGGCGCGCTGGCGACCGACCCCGACGCGGTGGGGCTCATGACCGGCATGCGCAGCGGCCGCGAGGGCCTCGGCTTCGTCTACGTGCTCCCCCTCGGTCCGACGCGTGCGCTCGTGGAGTGGACGCGCTTCAGCCCCACTCCCCTGCCGCTCGACCTGGTCGCGGCCGAGCGCGACGCCGAGCTCAGCGCCCTCGGCCTGGGCGACGCGGTCGTCGTGCGCGAGGAGCAGGGCATCCTGCCGATGGGGCGAGTGGATGCTCCCACCGCGCCGCTCCCCGGCGTCGCGCTCGCCGGCAACGCCGGCGGCGCTCTGCGCGACGCCTCGG
>JAIWOM010000129.1 GCA_020216895.1 Microcella sp. | reverse complement strand
AGCAGCGGGCGCACGACGAGGCCTACCGTCGCGCGCACGGCGGCGCCGACCGGCCGCCGCTCAGCAAGGCCCGCATCTATGCGGCGCTGCTGGCGCTCGCGCTCGGCGGCTTCGGCATCGGCTCGACCGAGTTCGTGGCGATGGGCCTGCTGCCCGACATCGCGCGCGACCTGCTGCCCGGGCTCTATGCGAGCAACGCGGAGGAAGCGATCGGGCAGTCGGGCTGGGTGATCACCGCCTACGCCCTCGGTGTCGTCGTCGGCGCACCGATCATCGCGGCGTTCGGTGGCCGCATGCCGCGCCGCCGGCTGCTGCTCTGGCTCGCCGCCGGGTTCACCGTCGGCACGATCGCCTCGGCCACCTTGCCGACCTTCGAGTTCGTCATCGCCGCGCGCTTCCTGGCCGGCCTTCCGCACGGCGCCTACTTCGGCGTCGCCGCGCTCGTCGCCGCGAGCATGATGGGTCCCGGCAAGCGCGGGCAGGGTGTCGCCCTCGTGCTGAGCGGCCTCACCGTCGCGACCGTCATCGGCGTGCCGGTCATCACCGCGGTCGGCCAGGCCGCCGGGTGGCGCGCCGCCTACCTCGTGGTCGCCGCGCTGTTCGCGGCGACGTTCGTCGCGGTGCGCATCCTCGTGCCCTGGCAGCCCGGCGACGCGAACTCGACCGTGCGTCGCGAGCTCGCGGCCTTCGGCAGCCTGCAGGTCTGGGTCGCGGTCGCCGTCGGGGCGATCGGCTTCGGCGGCTTCTTCGCCGTGTACAGCTACATTGCGCCCATGGTGACCGACGCGGCCGGGATGCCCTCCGCCACGGTGCCGTGGGTGCTGGCCGGCATGGGCATGGGCCTCACGATCGGCAACATCATCGGCGGCCGCCTCGCCGACGCGGGCACCGCGCGGGCCATGTTCATCGGCTTCCTCGGGCTCATCGGTTCGATGATCGTCGTGGGGCTCGGCGGGACCACCCCGGTCGGGCTGGTCGCCGGGACCTTCCTCGTCGGGTTCATGGCGGCGATCCTGTCGCCGGTGATCCAGACCCGGCTCATGGATGTCGCGGGCGACTCGCAGACGCTCGCGGCCGCCCTCAACCACTCGGCGCTCAACGTCGGCAACGCGCTCGGCGCCTTCCTCGGCGGGCTCGTCGTCGCGGCCGGCTGGGGGTACCTCACGCCCGCGTGGGTCGGCCTGCTGCTCGCGCTCGGCGGTACGCTGCTCGCCGTGGTCAGCGTCGCGCTCGAGCGACGCACGGCCCGCGGGTCGGGCGACGCCTAGATTCCGCCGCCCCCGGAGGGAGCATCCACCAGGATGCCGTCGGCGATCGCCTGCTTGCGCAGCGCGACCTTCGTGCCCACGTCGATGCCGGCGATGCGGTACTTCTCGCGGATGCGCTTCAAGTAGCTCTTCGCCGTCTCCTCGGAGATGCCGAGCTGGTAGGCGACCGTCTTCACCGGCTCGCCCGCACCGTACAGGGCCATCACGCGGCGCTCCTGCGCGCTCAGGCGCGGCGAGCCGCCGATATCGGCGGCGTTGAGGGCCAGGTCGAGCTCGGCCGAGATGAACGACTCGCCGACCCGCGCGGCGCGGATCGCCTCGACGATCATGCCCGCGTCCTCGCTCTTCACCAGGTAGCCCAGGGCTCCGGCGTTGAGGGCCTCGCGCACCACGTTGGGCTCGCTGTAGGTGCTCATGAGCACGACCCGCACGTTCATCGACTTGAGGGTCTGGATCTTCAGCGAGACCGGGATGTTGTCCTTGAGATCGAGGTCGAGCAGCACGACGTCGACGGGGAAGGCGGGGTGCGACAGCAGGTCGGGCCACGACGCGACGGCGGCGACCATGTCGATGTCGTCCGCGGCCTGACGGATCCACTCGGTGAGGGCGCCCAGGAGCATGCGGTGGTCATCGACCAGGGCCAGGCGGATCAGCGGTTGCGACATCGCCCCCTCCTTTCGCCGCGCGGTGTCGTGCGGAGCTGTCGTCATCGGTGCTACTGCGGGCGGGCCGCGTCGGCCGGGTTCTCGACCCGGCACTCGAGCTCGATCACGAGCGCGCCGTCCGCCGTGCTGTCACTGTATCGCCCGACCCGGTCCAGAGCCTCCCACACACCGGGGTCGACACGATTGCGCCGGAGACCGGTCACCTCGAGGCGCATCGGCACGAGGAGGCCGCCGGGCCCGGTCGTGCGGTGCGGGTCGATCGGACCGATCGAGACGGTGACCGCCCGCGCCGTGGCGGTGCCCACCGGATCGGGGGTGAGCAGCCACAGCGCCGCCAGCAGGGCGTCGCGCTGCACGTCGTCGAGCAGGCCCGCCAGGGTGCCGGGGTCGCTCACCGTCACCCGCCGGCCCAGGTGCTCCGACTCGGTGATCGCGTGGAAGAGCCAGGTCTCGCGCCGGCCCTCGATGAGGTGCAGCCGCAGCTCGGTCGCGAGGGTGGATGCGCGCGCCGCGTAGTTCTCCGGCAGCGGCAGCGGCGCCTCACCCGAGGCCACCGCCTCCAGCAGCTGCTCCGCGTCGAGATCGAGCCGGGCGAGCTCCTCGCTCGCCAGCATGCCCACGGCGAGCCGGGGCGCCGTCACGGTCGACTGCACGAGCACGCGGTCGAGCTCGCGCTTCAGCATCCGTTCGAAGCCCTGCACCAGCAGCACGCCCGCGATGCCCGGGCCGATCGCGAGCGCGACGGTCACCACCTGCGCGGGGATCGTCACGGGCGTCAGCGGGGTGGTGGCGAGGATCGCTCCGACGAGCGCGATGCCGAGGAGGGCCGTGGCGATCAGGACCTCCCACCGCGGGCGCAGGGTGACGATCACGAGCAGCACGAAGCCGGCCGAGACGGAGGCCGTGGCGTACTGCCCCACGTTGGCCAGCGGCGCGATCGCGACGATGTCGAGCCAGACGACCGCTGCGAGCGCGGCGAGGAACACGGCGTACAACCAGTCGGGCAGCCGCTCGCCGCTCGCCGAGATGGTGATGGTCAGGCCGAGGAAGGTCACCATGAGCAGCAGCCAGGCCGCGGCGATCGGCAGGATCGACGGGTAGAGGTCGATGCGCAGCAGAAAGAGGGCGATGCCGATCATCGACTGCAGGGCGGCGATGATCGCGACACCGAGGCCGAGGAAGCCGGAGCCGAGCGCGGAGGCGTGAGTGGAGGTGGGGGTGCCGCGGCGGGTCGACGAGCGGGCCCCGGCGGGGCGGACGAGACCGCCGAGGGTGGTCTCGTCGGGCGGGGTGTAGCGGCCGCTCATCGCGGCACCTCCAAGACCACGGTGGTGCCGGCGCCGGGGGTTGAGAAGACGCGGGCGCTGCCGCCCACGTCGTGCAGGCGGGCGACGACCGACTCGGTGAACCCGAGCCGCTCGGTGCCGACCGCGGCCGGGTCGAAGCCGACGCCGGCATCGGTGACCACGGCGCGGATCACTTCGTCGTTCTGCGTGATCGTGACGTCCGCCTCCTCGACGCCCGCGTGCCGCCGCACGTTCTCCAGGCATTCGGCGAGCGCGAGCAGGAAGGCATCGAGCACGTCGCTCGGCAGCAGCACCTGCCCGGTGCCGTGCCAGCGCACCGACAGCCCCATGCGCAGGAAGCGCTGCTTCACCGACTCGAGGGTCGTGCCGAGCGGGGTCTCGCCGACCGGCTCGAGGCTGTACACGCCCGAGAACCGCGGCATCGGGGTCGAGCCGAGCCGCAGCTGCCGCAGTAGCCGCGCGTCCTCCCCGGCCTGCTGGCGCAGGGCGTCGGCCGAGACGCCCACGCCCGAGTGCGCGAGCAGGGTGAGGGTCGCGAGCACGGTGTCGTGCAGCAGCCGCGCACCCTGGCGCCGCTGCGCCTCGGTCTCACTGGCCTGCCGCTCGAGCTGATGGGCGCGCCCGATGTTCTCGATGCGCCGCACCGCACGCTGCACGCCGACAGTGACCCACAGCCCGATGATCAGGGTGATCACCCATCCCGCGAGGGTCGCGATG
Source organism: Microcella sp. (assembly GCA_020216895.1). Classification (GTDB taxonomy): domain Bacteria; phylum Actinomycetota; class Actinomycetes; order Actinomycetales; family Microbacteriaceae; genus Microcella. The sequence continues at coordinate 1,214 of JAIWOM010000129.1, read as the reverse complement.
GCCGCGGTGGAGATCAGGCCGCTGGTCGGACCCGCGGTGGCCACGAGCATGCTCGAGGCGAGCGTGCCACCCGCCCACAGAATCCAGCGACCGGTGCTCTCGCTCAGCACGAGGCCGACACCGCCGAGACCGGCCGCGCCGAGCGGCGCCAGCGAGGTCGCGAGGGCGAGCGACGAGGGCTGGCCCCAGGGCAGCTGCGCCAGGGCGATCACCGCGCACCCGAGCACGATGCTGAGGGCCACCCAGCCGATGCGGCCGCTGCGGCCGACCATGACGAGCGCGGCCGCCTGCCCAGCGAGCAGCATGAGCACCGTCGGCAGCAGGTCGGCCTCGACGACGCCCGGCAGCGCGAGGCAGAACGCGGTGAGCGCCACGCCGCTGAGTCCGAAGGCGCGGGCGGCGCGCTGCAACAGACGCCGACGATCCTTCTCGATCAGCTCCATCGCGCGTCCGTGCCGCTCATGCGCTCAGTCTGTCACTCGTGCGCGCCGCGAGCTCAGAGGCCGCACGCGCGCGTGTACGCGTCGTACAGCGCCGCCTTCGTCGCGGGGTCGGCGACGATCGTCACGGTGCCCGGCGTGCCGTCGACCACGACGCTCACGCGGAACAGGGTTCCCTGCTTGTCGTCCGCGAGCGCGTGCGCGTCGCACCGCGCCGGCGTCAGCAGCAGCGGGATGCTCACCGCCCCCGCGCCGCCCTCCGCGCCTGCGGGCAGCGGCGCTCTGGTGATCCGCTGACCGCTCGCGGCATCCACGAGCCCGAACAGCACCGTGTCGCTGAGGCTCTGCACCGCGACCTGCGGCTCGTCGGAGACGCCCGGCGAGGCGGGGCGCGGCTCGATGTCGAGCAGCAGCCCGATCAGGGGTCCCTCGTCGCGTGCGGGATCATGCCGCACCGCGAGCGCGACCTGCTGGTCGACTGCCACCGCGAGGCATTCCACGGCGACCCAGTCGGCCCACTGCCCCAGCCGGTCGGTGGTGGGCACGCTCACCTCGGCGGTGCTGCCGTCGATGAGCTGCACGACCAGCACGGCGTCGGGCGGCGGTGTGCCGCGGGGCACCGCCTCACCCGCGGGGCATGCGACCGCGGGCAGCCGCATCGCCAGGTCGCGCGTCGCCCCGGCGGGGATCACGGTGGTGCGCTCGCGCACGATGGTCGAGCTCAGGGCGTCCGAGGCGAGGCGCGCCTCGACGACGGTGAGGGGCACGGCGGCA
>JAIWOM010000128.1 GCA_020216895.1 Microcella sp. | reverse complement strand
AAGCGCGCGCCGGGCAGCAGACGGGGCGATCACGATCGGCGGGGTCGCGCTCACGGCGCTCGCCGCCGAGCACGGCACTCCGCTGTATGTGATCGATGAGGCGGATGCCCGTGCCCGCGCCGCCCGCACCCGGGCCGCGTTCGCGGAGGCCGCTGAGCGCCACGGTACGAGCGCGAGCGTCTACTACGCCAGCAAGGCGTTCCTGAGCGGCGAGGTCGCCCGCTGGATGGTCGAGGCGGGCCTCAACCTCGACGTGGCCAGCGGGGGAGAGCTCGCGGTCGCGCTCGCCGCCGGCGTCGAGCCCGCCCGTCTCGGGCTGCACGGCAACAATAAGTCGCTCGCCGAGATCGATCGGGCTGTCGCGGCCGGGGTCGGCGCGATCGTCATCGATTCGCTGATCGAGGTCGACCGGGTGGCGGCCGCGGCGGAGCGCCACGGCCGCGTGCAGCCGGTGCGTCTGCGCATCAACTCGGGTGTGCACGCCCACACCCACGAGTACCTCGCCACGGCCCGCGAAGACCAGAAGTTCGGCATTCCGCTCGCCGAGGCGCCCGCGGCGGTCGCCACGATCCACGCCCACGCGAGCCTGTCGTTCTTGGGCCTGCACTCGCACATCGGCTCGCAGATCTTCGCCGTCGACGGCTTCCTGGAGGCGGCCCGCCGCTTGCTGGCCCTGCACGCCGAGCTGCGCGCGGGCGGCGACGTGCCCGAGCTGAACCTCGGCGGCGGCTTCGGCATCGCCTACGTGGAGGCCGACGAGGCGCCCGCGATCGAGCGGGTCGCCGACGCGCTGGTCGGGGCGGTTGCGGGCGTGTGCGGTGAGCTGGGCATCCCGCTGCCGCGCATTGCCGTCGAGCCGGGCCGCACCATCATCGGGCCCGCGGGCGTGACGCTCTACGCGGTCGGCACGCTCAAAGATGTCGTCGTCGCTGTCGATGAGCGGTCCACGGCCGTGCGCCGCTACCTCAGCGTCGACGGCGGGATGAGCGACAACGCCCGCCCCGCGCTGTACAGCGCCGACTACTCGGTCGCGCTCGCCTCCCGGGCCTCGGATGCGGAGCCGGTGCTCGTCCGCGTGGCGGGCAAGCACTGCGAGAGCGGCGACATCGTCGTGCGCGACGCCTACCTGCCGGCCGACGTCGGCCCCGGTGACCTGGTCGCCGTGCCCGCCACGGGTGCCTACTGCTTCTCGCTCGCGAGCAACTACAACTACCTGGCCCGTCCCGCCGTCGTCGCCGTGCGCGACGGCGTCGCTCGCGTCATCGTGCGCGGCGAGACCGAGGCCGACCTGCTGCGCCGCGATGTTCTGCTGACCGATCTTCCCGTCGTCGCCCCCGCGACGGCCGCCGCCCCGAGCCCGCTCTCCTGAGAGGACCCATCCCGCCGTGATCGACTACCGACCCCTCCGCGTCGCCGTGCTCGGCGCTGGCAGCGTCGGCGCCCAGGTCGCCGACCAGCTGCTGACGCATCGCGATGAGCTCGCCGCCCGCATCGGCGCCGGCCTCGAGCTGATCGGCGTCGCCGTCCGCGACCTCGACGCCCCGCGCGACACCGCGATCCCGCGCGAGCTGCTCACCACCGACGCCGAGACACTCATCGTGGGAGCCGACATTGTCGTCGAGCTCATGGGCGGCCTCGAGCCGGCCCGCACGCTGATCCTGCAGGCCCTCGCCTCCGGCGCCGACGTCGTCACCGCCAACAAGGCCCTGCTCGCCACGCATGGCCCCGAGCTCTTCGAGGCCGCTGCGCAGGTCGGTGCGCAGCTCTACTACGAGGCGGCGGTCGGCGGGGCGATCCCGATCATCCGGCCGCTGCGCGACTCGCTCGCGGGTGACCGCGTGCAGCGCATCCTGGGCATCGTCAACGGCACGACGAACTTCATCCTCGACCGCATGGACGCCCACGGCGAGTCGATGGAGCAGGCGCTCGCGACCGCGACCGCCCTCGGGTACGCCGAGGCCGACCCGACCGCCGACGTCGGCGGGTACGACGCAGCCCAGAAGGCGGCGATCCTCGCCAGCCTCGCCTTCCACACCCTGGTGCCGGCCGAGGCCGTGTACCGCGAGGGGATCACGGACATCACCCTCGAGCAGGTCGTCGCCGCCCGCAAGGCCGGCTACGTCGTCAAGCTGCTCGCGATCTGCGAGCTGCTCGACGACCCGGTCTCGGGCAAGCCCGGCGTTCTCGCGCGCGTGCACCCGGCACTCGTCCCGCTCGCGCACCCGCTCGCCGCGGTGCACGGCGCCAACAACGCGATCTTCGTCGAGGCGGAGGCCGCCGGTCCGCTCATGTTCTACGGCGCCGGAGCGGGCGGCATCCAGACCGCGTCGGCCGTGCTCGGCGACGTCGTCTCGGCCGCCCGACGGCACGTCGTCGGCGGCCCCGGCGTGGCCGAGAGCACGCACGCCGACCTGCCGGTGCTGCCGATCAGCGCGGCGACCACGCGCTACCAGATCTCACTGACGGTCGCCGACGAGCCGGGCGTTCTCGCGACCGTGGCCGGCATCCTGCAGCAGCACGGCGTCTCGGTGGAGACGATCCAGCAGGCCGTCTCCGAGCCGGTGGGCTCGGGCTCGGTCGGCGAGGCTACCCTGGTCATCGGCACGCACGAAGCGGTCGAAGCCGATCTGGCCGCGACCGTCGCGGCCCTGAGCAGCAGCAGCGTCGTCACCGCGGTGACGAGCGTTCTGCGAGGAGAAGGACTCTGATGGCGCACCAGTGGCGCGGGCTCCTGCACGAGTACCGCGATCGTCTCGACGTGAGCGACGCGACCCCGATCATCACGCTGGGCGAGGGCGGCACGCCGCTCATCCCGGCGCGGTACCTCAGCGAGCGCACCGGCGCCCGGGTGTTCGTCAAGTACGAGGGCATGAACCCGACCGGGTCGTTCAAGGACCGCGGCATGACGATGGCGATCTCGAAGGCCGTCGAGCACGGCGCGAAGGCCGTCATCTGCGCCTCGACGGGCAACACCTCGGCCTCGGCTGCCGCGTACGCGACCCACGCCGGCATCACCGCCGCGGTGCTCGTTCCCGAGGGCAAGATCTCGATGGGCAAGCTGAGCCAGGCCGTGGCGCACAAGGCCGAGATCATCCAGATCGAGGGCAACTTCGACGACTGCCTCGACATCGCCCGCGACCTCTCGGCGAACTACCCGGTGCACCTCGTCAACTCGGTGAACCCCGACCGCATCGAGGGCCAGAAGACGGCCGCGTTCGAGGTCGTCGAGGTGCTCGGCGACGCGCCCGACTTCCACATCCTCCCCGTCGGCAACGCCGGCAACTACACGGCCTACCACCGTGGGTACCGCGAGGAGCTCGACCGGGGTGCGACGACGAAGCTGCCCCGCATGTTCGGGTTCCAGGCGGCCGGCAGCGCGCCGATCGTGCTCGGCGAGCCGGTGAAGAAGCCGGAGACCATCGCGAGCGCCATCCGCATCGGCAACCCCGCGTCGTGGGAGCTCGCGCTCGCCGCCCGGGACGACAGCAACGGCTTCTTCGGCGCCATCAGCGACGAGGGCATCCTCGTCGCCCACCGCCTGCTCTCGCAGGAGGTCGGCATCTTCGTCGAGCCGGCGTCGGCGATCTCGGTCGCCGGTCTGCTCGAGCGGGCCGAGGCCGGCGCGATCCCCGCCGGATCGACCGTCGTGCTCACCGTCACCGGGCACGGCCTGAAAGACCCGCAGTGGGCCCTCCGCCGCGAGGACGGCTCCGAGGTCTCGCCGACGGTCGTGCCGGTAGACACCGCCGAGGTCGCCTCGGTGCTGGGGCTGCAGAGGGTCGGCGCGTGACCGGAGGTGATGCGCGCCTGCGGGGTCGTCGCGTCACCGTGCGGGTGCCCGCCAGCTCCGCGAACCTCGGGCCGGGCTTCGACACCCTCGGCCTCGCGCTCGCCTCCTACGACGAGCTCGAGGTCGCCGTCCGCGATGAGCCCGGTGCCACCGTCGAGGTGCACGGGGTCGGGGCGGGCGAGGTGCCGACCGATTCCTCGAACCTCATCGTGCGCTCCATCGCGCACCTCTTCGCCGACCGGGGCATCGAGCTGCCCGGTCTCGATCTGGTCGCTCGCAACGTCATTCCGCACGGGAGCGGCATGGGCTCCTCGGCCGCGGCGATCGTAGGCGGCCTCATGGCAGCCCGCGGGCTGCTCGACGGCATCGTCGACATCGACGGCGACGAGCTGCTGCGGCTCGCGACCGAGCTCGAGGGTCATCCCGACAATGTCGCTCCCGCGCTGTTCGGCGGCCTCACCATCGCGTGGACGACGCCCGAGGGCCCGCGCCACAAGCGGCTGACCGTGCATCGCGGCGTCTCGCTTCTCGTGGCGGTGCCCGACAGCGTGACCGTCTCGACGGCGCTCGCCCGCTCGCTGCAGCCCGAGTCGGTGCCTCACGAGGACGCGATCTTCAACGTCTCGCGCTCCGCGCTCCTGATCGCCGCGCTCATCCAGAGCCCCGAGCTGCTGTTCGCGGCGACCGAGGACAAGCTGCACCAGACCTACCGCGCGAGCGCGATGCCGGCGACCAGCGCCCTCATCGCGACGCTGCGCGCTCAGGGCTTCGCTGCGGTCGTATCGGGTGCCGGACCCTCGGTGCTCGTGCTGTGCAGCGATCCGGCGCAGCGCGTCGAGGCAGCGGCCGTCATCGAGCGGCAGTCCACCACGCCGTGGACGGTGCACATGCTGGCCGTCGATTTCAAGGGTGCTACAGTGGTGGCGCATCCGGCCGAGGCCGTGGCCTAGCCCGCCCTCAGCCCGAGCACTCACCAGCAGCCCCGCTGCTTCCCCTCGCGCCACCAGCGTTCGCGCGGTCGATTCCGCAGTTTCCGGTCTCATCCGCGCACCCGCCTCGGCGTCGCGATCGCGAGGCATCGGGCCCTCTCCGTGGCGATCTGCGCCCGGAGCCGAAAGGAAACCAACCCGTGACTGACCCCATCGTCCGCGCCTCGAGCGCGGATGTCCCCGCCGACCTGAGCGCCCTCAAGCTCGCCGAGCTGCAGCAGCTCGCCACCGAGCTCGGCGTCGTCGGCGTGTCCAAACTTCGCAAGGGAGAGCTTGTGGACGCCATCACCCAGACCCAGAACGCCGAGGGCACTGTCGCCGAGGGCACTGCGGCCCCCGCCGCCGAGGCACCTGCCGTCGAGACCGCCGCCGAGGCCGCCGAGGCGACGGCGACGGATGCTCCCGCCGAGCCCGCCGCCGAGGCC
>JAIWOM010000127.1 GCA_020216895.1 Microcella sp. | reverse complement strand
GATCGCGTCGCGCGCCCGGTCGGCGCTCACGCTGTGGAGCGCGAAGACCGGCGACGTGCTGCCCCTCGACCGCGCCCAGCTGGAAGGGGTCGCCCGGCTCATGGGCTACCCGGCCGGCGCGGCCTCGCAGCTCGAGGAGGACTACCTGCGTACGACGCGGCTCGCCCGCCAGGTGTTCGAGAAGGGCTTTTACGGCACGAGCTAGGCGTGCAACGCATCCCGCCGCCCGCCGCCTCGCCCGCACGCACGACGAGGGCCCCGATCCTGACGGAGCGGGGCCCTCGCGTGTGGTGGCGGTTCTGGCCTAGACCGAGAAGTACAGCTCGTACTCGAACGGGTGCGGACGCTGGGCGGCCGGCAGAATCTCGTTCTGACGCTTGTAGTCGATCCAGGTGTCGATGAGGTCCTTGGTGAAGACCCCACCGGCGAGCAGGAACTCGTGGTCGTTCTCGAGGGCGACGAGCGCCTCCTCGAGCGAGCCCGGAACCTGCGGAATGCCCTTGGCCTCCTCGGGCGGAAGCTCGTAGAGGTCCTTGTCGACGGGCTCGTGCGGCTCGATCTTGTTGATGATGCCGTCGAGGCCCGCCATCATCTGCGCGGCGAACGCCAGGTACGGGTTGCCGGAGGCATCGGGAGCGCGGAACTCGATGCGCTTCGCCTTCGGGTTGGTGCCCGTGATCGGAATCCGGATCGCCGCCGAGCGGTTGCCCGCCGAGTAGACGAGGTTGACCGGAGCCTCGAAGCCCTTCACCAGACGGTGGTACGAGTTCAGCGAGGGGTTCGTGAAGGCGAGCACCGCGGGGGCGTGCTTCAGCAGACCGCCGATGTACCAGCGCGCGATGTCGCTCAGGCCGCCGTAGCCGGCCTCGTCGTAGAACAGCGGCTTGCCGTCGTTCCACAGTGACTGGTGGGTGTGCATGCCCGAGCCGTTATCGCCGAACAGCGGCTTCGGCATGAAGGTCGCGACCTTGCCCCACTCGAGCGCCGTGTTCTTGACGATGTACTTGAACTTCAGGATGTCGTCGGCGGCCGAGACCATCGTGTCGAACTTGTAGTTGATCTCGCCCTGGCCGGCGGTGCCCACCTCGTGGTGGCTGCGCTCGACCTCGAGGCCGACCTCCATCAGCTTCAGCACGATGTCGTCGCGCATGTCGGCGTGCTGGTCGACGGGGCTCACCGGGAAGTAGCCGCCCTTGAAGGGGGTCTTGTTGGCGAGGTTGCCGCCCTCCTCGACGCGACCGGTGTTCCACGCGGCCTCGCCCGAGTCGACCGAGTAGAACGAGGTGTTCTGCTTCACCTCGTAGCGCACGTCGTCGAAGATGTAGAACTCGGCCTCGGGGGCGAAGAACGCGGTGTCGGCGATGCCGGTCGACGCGAGGTACTTCTCGGCCTTCTTCGCGACCTGGCGGGGGTCGCGGTGGTAGATCTCGCCGGTGCGCGGGTTGTAGATGTCGAAGACGATCACGAGGGTGCGCTCGGTGCGGAAGGGGTCGACGTACGCGGTCGAGACGTCCGGGATCAGCTGCAGGTCGGACTCGTGGATCGACTGGAAGCCCCGGATCGAGGAGCCGTCGAACAGCTGGCCGACCGTGAAGAAGTCCTCATCGACGGTCGAGGCGGGGATGTTGAAGTGCTGCTGGACACCGGGGAGGTCGGTGAAGCGGATATCGAGGAACTTGACGTCCGTGTCCTTGATGAACTTCAGCACCTCGGAAGAATCACTGAACATGCGACAGATCTCCTGAGCTTGGTACCGGACGGCTGCAGGCGCAGCCACGCTCCGACCCTAGGCGGGAGGCATTTCCCGGCAGTGTCCCGTATGTTTCCGGGATGTTACGGCAGGAGCCCCGTGCCGTCGGCGACGGGGCGGGACGCTCAGCCGACCGCCTGCGCGAAGCCCTCGGTCGTCTCGGCCAGTGCGCGCATCGAGGCGGGGATCTCGCGCCCCTTCGCGACCATCGACTGCGCCCAGAGACGCCCCGCGCGGTAGCTCGAGCGCACGAGCGGGCCGGCGAGCACGCCGAGGAAGCCGATCTCCTCCGCCTCCGCCTTCAGCTCGACGAACTCCTCCGGCTTCACCCACCGGTCGATCGGGTGGTGCCGCGAGCTCGGGCGCAGGTACTGCGTGATGGTGACGATGTCGGTGCCCGCCGCGTGCAGGTCGCGCAGCGCCTGCGAGACCTCTTCGCGCGTCTCGCCCATGCCGAGGATCAGGTTCGACTTGGTGATGAGACCGAAGTCGCGCGCCTGCGTGATGACGTCGAGCGAGCGCTCGTAACGGAACGCCGGACGGATGCGCTTGAAGATGCGCGGCACCGTCTCGACGTTGTGGGCGAACACCTCGGGGCGCGACTCGAAGACGACCCGCAGCAGCTCGGGGTTGCCCGAGAAGTCGGTCGCGAGCAGCTCGACCCCGGTGCCGGGGTTCAGCTCGTGGATCATCCGCACCGTCTCGGCGTGCAGCCAGGCGCCCTCGTCGGGCAGGTCGTCGCGGGCGACGCCGGTCACGGTGGCGTAGCGCAGGTTCATCTGCACGACCGACTCGGCGACCCGGCGCGGCTCGTCGGTGTCGTACGCGGCGGGCTTGCCCGTGTCGATCTGGCAGAAGTCGCAGCGCCGCGTGCACTGGCTGCCGCCGATGAGGAAGGTGGCCTCGCGGTCCTCCCAGCACTCGTAGATGTTCGGGCAGCCGGCCTCCTGGCAGACGGTGTGCAGCTGCTGGGCGGTGACCAGGGAGCGCAGCGCGCTGTACTCGGGACCCATCTTCGCCCGGGTCTTGATCCACTCGGGCTTTTTCTCGATCGGCGTCTGGGCATTGCGCACCTCGAGGCGCAGCAGCTTGCGGCCCTCGCTCGGGTGGGTCATCGGCGAGGCGGTCATGCGGGAGCTCCTTCGCGGTCGAGCGCGGAGGCGCCGACGGTGCTGAGGTCGAGCGCGGAGGCGCCGACCATGTCGTGGACGAGGGGGGAGAAGTGCCGCTCGATGAGAGGGATGACCTCCGCAGGCGTCACGGTGCGACCGAGCTCGCGGCTCACCGAGGTCACGCCCGCGTCGGCGAGGCCGCAGGCGACGATCGCGCGGTAGGCGTCGAAGCTGTTCGAGCAGTTGAGGGCGAAGCCGTGCATGGTCACGCCCTGCGCCACGCGGATCCCGATCGCGGCGATCTTGTCGGTGCCCCGCATCCAGACGCCGCTGCGCCCGGCGACGCGACCGGCACCCTCGATGCCGAGATCGGCGAGCACGGCGATCAGCATCCCCTCGAGGCAGCGCACGTAGCGCACGACGTCGACGGGGTCGGCGAGCCGCATGATCGGGTAGCCGACGAGCTGGCCGGGACCATGCCAGGTGATCTTCCCGCCGCGGTCGACCTCGATGACCGGCGTGCCGTCGGTGGGCCGCTCGTGGGGCTCGGTGCGCTTGCCAGCGGTGTAGACGCTCTCGTGCTCGAGCAGCAGAACGGTATCGGGCGCCCGGCCCTCGACGACGGCGGCGTGCAGGGCACGCTGCTGCTCGAGACCCGACAAGTACGGCACGGAGTTGGCGCTTAGCCCCGTGACGACGTAGTCGATCACGCGCTCAGTGTACGCCCGAGCCCGACTCGTAGGCTGAAGGGGTGACGGACACCCCTCCTGCTTCCCCGCCCGACTGGCCCGGGCAGCGCCTCGGCCTTCCGGAGACGGGCCCGCGATCGGTCGGCCGCTTCGGCCGCCGCTTGGGTGCCCTCGCCATCGACTGGGGGATCGCGGTGATCCTCTCCGCCGCGTTCTTCGCCTACGACTCGATCGCCACCCTGCTGATCTTCATCGGACTCCAGGTTCTGTTCACGGTCGTCGTGAACGCGAGCCCCGGGCATCTGATCCTCGGGCTCCGCGTCGTGCCGATGGAGGGCGGGCTGCTCGGCGTGTGGCGGCCCATTGTGCGCGCCCTGCTGATCGCCCTCGTGATCCCGCCGATGCTGTTCGACGACAACAACCGCGGCCTGCACGACCGCGTCGCGCGGACGATCCTCCTGCGGCGCTGACCGCGCTCCCGTCCGGCGACGCGGAGGTCGGCGAAGTCGGCGGGGCTAGCGGGGCTTGGGTGCCCGTGCCTTCAGCGGGTCGATGCCCTTCGGGATGGGCAGCGGGTTCGACTTGCTCAGCGAGGTCAGCCGGTTGTTGACCGCGAATACCTCCGCCTTGGTCAGCGACTTCTTGAGCTTGTTGAGGGTGCGCGCGAGGTTCTCGAGCTTCACGCTGTCGGCATCGGGGCCGACGTGCAGGAAGTGCACCGGGACGTTCGGCACGATGCGGCTCACGTTGCGCCGCTCGTCCTCCATCATCCGGCGGGTGCGCGACGCGGGCCCCTCGCCGATGATGACCACCCCGGGCTTCCCGACGGCGCGGTAGACCGCATCCTGGGTCTTGGGGCTCACGGTGATCGGCATCTCGCTCGCCTGCCAGGCGCGCCGCAGCGACGACTTGAGCACGGCGCCGACGGCGCCGGGCTGTCCCGAGATCTGCCGGTAGGCGACGCGCTCGGCGCGCCGGCCGAGCACGATGAGCGTGAGCAGCACACCGAGCAGCACACCCGTCGTCACCCACAGGATGCTCGCCAGCACGTCTCCCGGCGTGACGAAGACGGCGAGCAGCACGGAGCCGAGGATCGGCAGCAGGAAAGCCAGGAGCATGATCCAGACGGCGAGGCTGTCCATGCGGCGGGTCATCTGGAAGACCTGCCACATCTGCTTCATGCGACCGGGTTCTTTCGGGGGCTTCGGAGCGGAGGTGCGGGCCATGCCTACCAGGATAGGGGCTGGCCTCGACTCCTCCCCGCCGCGCGGCGGCAGACGACCGGTCACCGTCCGCCGCGGCCTTCCGCGTCAGCCGATCCGGCTGCGGCACCCTGCGGCTATGACATCCCGACTCCCTGCTGACCTGCCGCCCGCGCTCGGCGGGCACCGCCTCGTGCGGATGCTCGCGCAGGACGAACGGGCCGTGAGCGCCCTCGTTCACGCCGATGGCCGGTCCCACGTGGCACGAGTCTTCGCCTCCACCGCCGACCCCGCCGCCGTCGAGCAGGAGCTCGCGGTGCACGACCTGCTCGCGACCGCACCCGCCGCCCTCCGCCAGCACGTCGTCGGCCTCGCCGACCTGTTCACCCTGCCCGACGGCCGCCTCGTCGCCCTTCTCGACCCCGTGCCGGGGTGCCGCCTCGACGAGCTGCTGCGGCCGTCCGCG
>JAIWOM010000126.1 GCA_020216895.1 Microcella sp. | reverse complement strand
CGGCGCCCGCGCGCCGGGCGGCGAGCACCGTCGGCAGCACGCCCGCGACCGGACGCAGCCGACCGTCGAGCGACAGCTCGCCGACATGCACCACCCGGTCGATCGCCTCACCGTCGACGATGCCTGTCGTGGCCAGGGCAGCGACCGCGATGCCGAGGTCGAAGCCGGAGCCGTGCTTGGGCAGGGACGCCGGCGAGAGGTTGACCGTCACCTTGCGCGCAGGCAGATCGCAGCCGGAGTTGACGGCGGCGGATCGCACCCGGTCTTTCGCCTCGCCGAGCGCGGCGTCGGGCAGCCCGATGATGGTGAAGGCGGGCAGCCCGTTGGCGAGGTCGGCTTCGATCTCGACGAGTGCCCCGTCGATGCCGTGCAGGGCGATCGCGAGGGTGCGGGCGACGGCCATCAGCCGACACCCCGCAGGTGATCCAGCGAGGTGCCCTCGCGCCCGGCGACGACGCCGATGACATCGAGCCGCAGCCGACGGGACTCGGGGTGGGCGGCCGACCACTCCCCCGCCAGCCGTCGCAGCCGCGCCAGCTTGCGCGGCGTGATCGCGTCGAGGGGATGGCCGAAGTCGACGCTCGACCGCGTCTTGACCTCGACCACGACCGTCGTCGCGCCGTCGCGGGCGACGATGTCGAGCTCACCCTGCCGGCAGCGCCAGTTGCGGTCGATGATCTGCCAGCCGATCGCGGTCAGATGATCGACCGCCACCTGCTCCCCGGCTCGGCCGAGGTCGTCCTTCCGTGCCATGTCGCCTCCCGCAGGAGAGCATGGGGCAGGGCGCGGCCCTGGCCGGCGGTGCGGGCGAGAGCGGTGCGGCCCCGCGACGCGCGGACGCGCTGGGGAGGACGCGCGGGAGGCGCGGTGCGAGCATCCCGGGCCGCACGGTCAGCACCGCGCGGCACGGTCACCTAGCGGCGGGTCGATGCCGCCGCGGCCTCATGGTCGACCACGTCATCGTCGCTCTCGCCCGACCGCGTGCCGGTGAACTGCAGCAGCGCCCACAGCGTGAGAGTGACGGCGGCGAAGATCGCCATGACGAGCATCCAGAACGCCATGTCCTCGACGGCCGCCGTCTCACCAGCCGCGGTCGGCAGCACGATGAGCGCGAACAGCGTCGCGACCACGATGAACGTGCCCGCCCACAGCGGCTTGGAGTGCCGGAACACCTCGTGCCCGGCCAGGAAGCCGAGCGGCAGCAGCGAAGCCATCGCCGCCGTCAGGCCCTCGGCGGTCGTCGCCACCAGCGCGTCGCTGATCAGGAGCTCGACCCAGCCCGGCGTCCCGCTCGACAGCGCCGTCAGGGCCGAGAACCCGAACCACGCGGCCACCGCGATGCCGACCGTCACACTCGTGCTGAGCACCACGACGCGCGCCCGCACCGCGGCGTCGACACGGCTCAGAAGATCGAGACCGATGACGAGACCGATGAGGAATCCGGGCGAGAATTCGAGGATGCGGGCGACGACCACGCCGACGACCGCGAAGAGCAGGGCGACGGGCTGCAGGGTGACCTGCGTCTCGAGCCCCCACGCCCGGCGGGCGATCGCGCCGCTGATCCACGCCGACACGTAGGTGATGAGGAACAGGCCGATCGCGAGGGAGACGGTCATCCGCACCGAGACCGGGTCGAACCCGTACTCGGGGTCCACGAAGCCGAAGATCAGCGAGGTGAGGCCGACCAGCACCGCTGCGGCCAGCGCGCGAGTGCGTGAGACGCGGGTGAACCACTCGGTCGCCCGCTCGGCGCGGCGCTCGATCGCAACGAACCAGCGCCCCAGACGGCCTGTGTTCGACGACAACGTGCTGTTGAGCAGCTCGGCGGGGAAGGCCACGAGCAGCAGCAACGCAAGAGCGAGTCCCCCACCCGCCGCGAACACCCAGGGGTCGTCGAACAGTCGCTGCAGAGTCGGGATGCTCGAGGTGATGGCCGACGGCGCGGCCGGGTCGGAGCGGTCACCGGCGCTGGTCCCGGCGCCATCCGGCGCGGCGACGGGCTCGTCATCGTCCGGAGCCCCGGAACCGAGGTCGTCATCGGTGGAGGCGGGGGCGACGACCGTCACAGGGATCTCGATGACAGAGGCCACGCCGCCGGGCGGGGTGGCGATGCCGACCAGCGTGTGCTCGCCCGGCGCGAGGTCCTCGGGCACCGTCACATCCAGGGCGAACTCGCCGAGCGCGTCGGCCACGGCGCTGCCGAGCACCTGCGGAGTGGACCGGATCTCGATCACGACGTCGGTGCCGACGGGAAGTCCGCGGGCTCGCAGCGAGAGCTGCTGCCCCGGCGTCAGATCGCCCCCGTCATAGCCCTCGAGGATCCAGACCAGCGGACCGGAATCGACGGCGGGCAGCCCGGCGACCGGAACCGTCACCGCACGGGGAGCCGTCCAGGCAGAGAAGCCGTCGTACGACGCCAGCGCGCCGAAGAACGTGGGCGGATCGGCAACGAAGCCCTGCGACTGCTGCTGCGCCCGCAGGAGGACGTCGCCGGCGAGGCCGGTGACTGTGCAGCTCCACGTTCCGCCGGTTGTGACGGTGGTGGCGCACGCGGCCGCCCCGCCGAGCTGACGCACCTGCACGCGGTATCCCGGATCGCCCGTGCCGCTCGCGACGACCTGGCCCGGCCCGCTCGGGATCACGGTCAGGGAGGGCGCTTCAGGGATCATCACGTAGTGGTCGATGTACCCGCTGCTGTCGTAGTAGTAGTACTGGAGCCCGTAGATGTTCCAGATTCCCGGCTCGAGCCCGGTGAACACGCAGTCATCGACCACCGACGGACTCGTCGGGGGAATGCCACCGATGGGCCCGCCCTCACCGACATCCTCGGTTTGCAGTCCGCAACGGCCAACAGACGCCCCGTACTGGTACTCATCACCCGGCGGCACCTCGACCCGGTACAGATCGAGCTGGATCGCGCTGTTGGGAAGGCCCACCGCGTCCACCGAGATGGATGCGGCACCCAGTTCGTAGGACACCTCCGGCGTCGCCACGCCCGTCGCCGCCGGGATGCTCGTCGCCACGGAGGGCGTCGCGGACGAGGTGCCGCCGATGTAGCCGTCGACTTCGCCGAACGCGTCCGGGTTGAAGCCGAAGCCCACCGCGCGCGCTTCGGCAGAGAAGCTGTCTGTTCCCGACTCGAGCTCCGCACCGCACTCCCAGGCGCCGGTGCTCAGGTCAGCATCCGCGGTGCAGACGACCTGATCGGCCGCGTCGCGAACGACGACCTCGAGGGCGTCGAGCCGAGCACTGGCGATGGTGAGCTGGTCGCTGAGCGGATCAACCGTGCCGCGGAAGATCGCCCCACCCGGCACCGGTTCGACGGCGAGAGTCGGCGTCGCCGGAACGTATATCGCGTCTTCACGACCCAGTGTCGCGGTCGCGTTGAGGAAGTGTGCGGACTCCAGAATGTGAACTCCCGCGGGCAGCCCCGTGAAGGTACAGGCGACGGTGGGGCCGTCGGTCGGAGGTGTCAGAGGGCTCCCGGTCCAGGTCGCGGGACAGAACCCTGCGCTGGTCGACGTGCCGAACCCGTTGAGGAGCATCTCGGCGCCGACGTTCGAACCGGGCGCGCCGTCGACCGTTGCCGTCAGGGTCTCTGCCGTGACGGCTGCCGCGACGAGCGGCTCCGGCGGCGCGATGACAACCGTGTACGGGTAGTTCGGCGGGTCCGCCGCGAGCGCGAAGTTCACGTCGCGGGCAGTGGCCGTCACCGTCCACTGCCCGTAGGTGGGGAGCGGCAGCGCAGCGGAGCAGGAGAACTCACCGGAGACCGGCACCGGATCGACGGCGCAGATGATGGCGAAGGTCAGCGGATTGACGGAGGTGGCCCGCACCTCCACCCGACTCATCGCGGGTGCCGTGCCGCTGATCTCCACGGTGGGTGTCTCGAGCGTGAGCGATCCGCCGCTCCCGAGCGGGCCATCCACCACCAGGGGAACGCTGCTGGCAGACTCGCCATAGCGGAACGAGCTCAGCGGGCTCGCCGGGCTCTCCCCCGTTCCGTCGTCGGCCGTCGCGAAGAACGTGTAGATCCCGAGCTCGCCGCTCGGCACCGTGCCGCCGCAGTTGCCGCCTGCCGGACCAGCGGCCGTGACCGTGATGGTGCAGAACAACTGGCGCGCAGCCGGATCGCTGACACCGGGCTCGAGGTACCAGACGGAGACCTCCATGTCGACGCCGTCCTCGACGAAGACATTCGCCGTCGTGAAGTTCGTGGTGTTGCCGATGAGCGAGCCCAGCGAGAGGATCGGCGCGCTGACGGCCGCCTGCGCGGTCGAGGTGACGACCACGGCGCCGGAAAGCCCGAGGACGAGCACCAGAGTCGCGATGAGCGCGCGGCGGAGACGTGAGAGGGGAGCCGCCATGGTTATCAGCCTCGAGCCGGGGCGCCGTCGGGTCGGCGCGATCACCGTATGCTAACCCGAGATTGTTTCTCACGTATGACGAATTTTGGGAGCGGAACCGGATGCTGCCGGCGGCCGCTACTCGTCGAGCGCGAGCTCCTTGGGCAGCTTGAGCTCCTTCTTGCCGAGCTCCTCGACGTTGACGTCCTTGAAGGTGAGCACCTTCACGCTCTTCACGAAGCGGTCGGCGCGGTAGACGTCCCACACCCAGACGTCGGTGAGGGTCAGCTCGAAGTAGAAGTCGCCGCCCATGTCGCGCACGACCTGCTCGACCTCGTTCGCGAGGTAGAAGCGGCGCTCGGTCTCAACCACGTACTGGAACTGCGACACGACGTCG
The DNA here is from genome assembly GCA_020216895.1 of Microcella sp. Classification (GTDB taxonomy): domain Bacteria; phylum Actinomycetota; class Actinomycetes; order Actinomycetales; family Microbacteriaceae; genus Microcella. Next base: position 496 of record JAIWOM010000126.1, on the reverse strand, counting down.
CGGTACTCGCGGTACAGCGCGAGCTCGACCTCGCGGTCGTAGTCGTCGAAATCCTCGTCGTCCATGGCGTCACGAGTCTAGACCGTCGAGCAGGGTCGGCCCCCGCAGCCAGGTGACCCGGTGACGCGGCGACGCACCGTGCGCGGCGACAGCAGCAAGATGCTCGGCGCTGCCGTAGCCCTTGTTGCCGGCCCAGCCGTACACCGGCCATCGCTCGTGGTCGGCCGCCATGAGAGCGTCGCGGTGCTGCTTGGCGACGACGGATGCCCCCGCCACGCTCGCGCAGTCGCGGTCGCCCTTCACCCGGGTGACGATGCGCGGCGGGAGGCTCAACGCGGGCGTTAACCAGTCGTGGCTGCCGTCGAGCAGCACCGTCGCGCCCGCGACCGGCACCCCGGCCTCGTGCAGGGCGATGAGCGCGCGCCGCCCGGCGAGGCCCAGCGCGGCGACGATGCCGAGGTCGTCGATCTCGGCCGGCTCCGCCTCCCCCACCGCG
>JAIWOM010000125.1 GCA_020216895.1 Microcella sp. | reverse complement strand
CTCGGCGCGGTGGCTGGCGGGCGCGACAACGACGACCTGGGCCGGTTCCGGCTGGTCGAACACGCGCTCGAGGGCGTGCTCGAGCAGCGGTCGACCGGCGAGCGCGACGAAGGCCTTGGGAACCCCGAGGCCGAGGCGGGTGCCGCTGCCCGCGGCGACGACGATGATCGCCAGACGCGGGGCGTCGAGCGGGGCGGCGTCGTTCACGCGCGCGACGAGCGGGGTCGCCGGGTCAGGAGGCGAGGACCTCGTCGAGAACCGTCGAGGCCTTCTCCTCGTCGGTCTTCTCGGCGAGAGCCAGCTCGCTGATCAGGATCTGGCGGGCCTTGGCGAGCATCCGCTTCTCGCCAGCGCTCAGGCCGCGGTCCTGATCCCGGCGCCACAGGTCGCGCACGACCTCGGAGACCTTGATGACATCACCGGAGGCGAGCTTCTCGAGGTTCGCCTTGTAGCGGCGCGACCAGTTGGTCGGCTCCTCCGTGAAGGGGGCGCGCAGCACCTCGAAGACCTTGTCGAGACCCTCCTGGCCGATCACGTCGCGCACACCGACGAGGTCGACGTTCTCGGCCGGAACCTCGATGGTCAGGTCGCCCTGGGTGACGTTCAGCTTCAGATAGAGCTTCTCTTCGCCCTTGATGATTCGGTTCTTCACTTCGATGATCGTTGCCGCCCCGTGGTGGGGGTACACGACCGTCTCGCCGACCTGGAAAAGCATGGATGGTGGTCCTTCCGCAGAACCCCCAGTCTACCACAGGGATTTCCCAGCAATCCGGGCCCGAGGGCCCCCGACAGCCCGCCGAACGGTTGCTTAACGGTCGCTAGACTAGACTCGCCCCGGCCCTCTGTGAGTCGTCGACGACACGTGCGCCTGGGCCCCCGGACGGCCTTTAAGGAGACCTCTCGTGAAATCTCGCGTCGCGGCGTCGATCGCCCTTGCGGCCGCCCTTCTTCTCGGTGCCACGGGCTGCACCTTCTCGGCGAACATCGCCACCCAGAAGGACTACGATCCGAGCGACGGGGTCGGCGCGGAGGTCGGCGACCTGTCGATCCGCAACGCGCTGCTGATCGGGGAGGACCCCGACGAGCTCAACCTCGTCATGACCGTGGTGAGCACGGCCGACACCGATCGCCGCCTCACCGTGCAGTGGCAGGCGGGCGGCGAGCGCGTCACGGAGGAGATCTTCGTGAGCGCGAACGGACGCACCGCCTTCGGCGGACCGGATCAGGACCAGCTGCTCGTCACCGGCACCGACGCGACCATCGGCGGCCTCGTGCCCCTCTTCTTCGCCTACCCGGGCGCGGAGGGCGTCGAGGTGCTGGTTCCGGTGCTCGACGGGGCGCTGCCCGAGTACGAGCTCTTTGTTCCCTAGCTCGCCCTCCGGGCGACGAGTTCCCTCACTCGCCCTGCGGGCGACGAATCCCCTAGCCCGGTCTACTGCTCGAAGCGGTAGCCGAGACCGCGAACCGTCACGAGCATGCGCGGGTTCGACGGGTCGGGCTCGATCTTCGAGCGGATCCGCTTGACGTGCACGTCGAGCGTCTTCGTGTCGCCGAAGTAGTCGGCGCCCCAGACGCGGTCGATGAGCTGCCCGCGCGTGAGCACGCGACCGGCGTTGCGCAGCAGCAGCTCGAGCAGCTCGAACTCCTTGAGCGGCATCGCCACGACCTGGCCGTCGACGGTCACCTGGTGCTTCTCGACGTCCATGCGCACGGTACCCGCGGCGAGCACGCTGTCGTCGTCGTCGCCCGCATCCGTCTGACGGCGCAGCACCGCCCGGATGCGCGCCAGCAGCTCGCGGGTCGAGTACGGCTTCGTCACGTAGTCATCGGCGCCCAGCTCGAGCCCGACGACGATGTCGACCTCGCTGTCCTTCGCCGTCAGCATGATGATCGGCACGCTCGAGCGCTGCCGCAGCTCGCGGCACACCTCGGTGCCGGCCAGGCCCGGCAGCATGAGGTCGAGCAGCACGAGGTCGATGCCGCCCCGGTCGAAGGCGGCGAGCGCCTCGAGCCCGTCGTCGGCGACCACGGTCTCGTAGCCCTCGCGGGTCAGCAGGTAGGCGAGGGGCTCGGCGAGCGCGGCCTCGTCCTCGACGATCAGGATGCGGGTCATCAGCGGGCCTTCGTGAGGGTCGGTGCCGGCTCGAGAACGCGCGGCAGGCGGATGGTGAACGTCGAGCCGCGGCCCGGCTGCGACCAGACGCGCACATCGCCGCCGTGGTTCTGCACCACGTGCTTGACGATGCTCAGGCCGAGGCCCGTGCCGCCCGTCGTGCGCGACCGGGCCTGGTCGACGCGGAAGAAGCGCTCGAAGACGCGGTCGAGCTCGTCCTCGGGGATGCCGATGCCCTGGTCGGTGACGGCGATCTCGATGACGTCGTCGGTCGCCGTGACGCCGATGCCGACGCGCGACGGCGAGGGCGAGTACTGCACGGCGTTGTGCACGAGGTTGTGCACGGCGGTGATGAGCATGGCCTCGTCGCCCCAGACGCGGAGGCCCTTCTGCCCGCCGCCGACGAGGGCGACCCGGCGCGAGTCGGCGAGCACGCGGTTCTGGTCGATGGCGGCGGCCACGACCTGATCGAGCTCGACGACGTCGGGGTGGAGCAGGGCGTCCTTGGCCTGCAGGCGCGAGAGCTCGATGATCTCCTGGGTCAGGCTCGCCAGGCGGGCCGACTCCTTCGACAGCTGCTCGGCGAAGCGACGCACCTGCACGGGGTCGTCGGCAGCGTGGCCGAGCGCCTCGCCGAGCAGGCCGATGGCGCCGATGGGGGTCTTCAGCTCGTGGCTGATGTTGGCGACGAAGTCGCGCCTCACGGCGTCGAGGCGGTACGACTCGGTGCGGTCCTCGACGAGCAGCAGCATGTAGCGGCTGCCGAGGCGGGCCGCCCGGGCCGAGAGGTGCAGCGCGGCATCGCCGAGCGGGCCTCGCGAGAGCTCGAGCTCCTCGGTGATCGGCTCGCCAGCGCGGCGCGCCCGGTCGACGAGCTCGACGAGGCGGGCATGCACGAGCGTCCGGTTCCAGACCAGCCCCAGAGTGACGGCGCGGGGGGATGCGGAGACCACGTTGTTGCTGGGGTCGAGCACGACGCCCGCCGACTCGAGCACCTGGATCACCTGGTCGACCCCGTCGGGAACGCTCGTCGACGCGACCTCGGCGGCCATCCGCCCCCGGCGGGCCGCCCCGATGACCGCGACGACCGCACCTCCCCCGACGACCGCGCCGAGCGCGAGAGCGAGGGGCACCAGCAGTGCCGAGTCCATGGCGACTAGATTAGTGACCGGTGATGAGCCCTCGGAGTGCCGAAAGGCCCCAGACGGGCGGCGTCGCCGAGAATTAACCTGCGGGCAAAAGACCGTTCACCGTCGAACGGCACGGTGACAGGGAATGCGCCGACACCCGCCGACCATGAAGAGGACGTGAGCCGAGATGCGCGAAGTGTTCCAGCAGGAGCTCCGGGAGGTGCGCGAGCGCCTCGTCGAGATCGCCGAGCTCGTCGCGGTCTCGATCGAGAACGCGACGACCGCGTTCAACGAGTCGAACGTCTCCCTCGCCGAGACGGTGATCGCCGACGACACGCGCATCGATGTCGCCGCAGCCGAGCTCGACGAGCTCGCGATCAACATCCTGGCTCGCCAGCAGCCGGTCGCCCGCGACCTGCGCGTCGTCGTCAGCGCCCTGCGCATCAGCGCCTCGCTCGAGCGCATGGGCGACATGGCCGAGCACATCGCCCAGTTGGCGCGCTACCGGTTCCCCGACAAGGTCGTGCCGAAGAGCCTGCGCGGCACCTTCAAGGAGATGGGCGCGCTCGATGTCGAGATCGCCCGCAAGCTCGTCGAGCTGCTGAAGACCGAGGATGTGGCGATCGCCGAGCACATCCGCAACGAGGACGACAAGATCGACGCCCTGCACCTCAGCGTCTTCGACAAGGTGCTCGGTGAGACCTGGAAGGGCGAGGCCATCGACACGGTCGACGCCACGCTCGCGTCGCGCTACCACGAGCGCTTCGCCGACCACGCCGTCTCGATCTCGAAGAAGGTGCAGTACCTCGCCACGGGCGACTGGTCGCCCGTCGACTGATCGCGCGCGCATCCTGCGAACACGCGGAAGGCCCCGGCTCGAGAGCCGGGGCCTTCCGCATTGCGGGGATGCCCGCTACTGCTCTCGCCGCGTCACTTCTTGCCCTGGGCGGCGACGGCAGCGGCTCCCGCGGCGGCAGCCTCCGGGTCGAGGTACTCGGCGGGCTTCACGGGCATGAAGTCGTCGCCCAGCTCGTAGACGAGCGGGATGCCGGTCGGGATGTTCAGCTCGGCGATCGCCTCGTCGCTGATGCCGTCGAGGTGCTTCACGAGGGCGCGCAGCGAGTTGCCGTGGGCGGTCACGAGAACCGTCCGGCCCGCGGCGAGGTCGCTCGTGATCTCCGCATGCCAGTAGGGCAGCATCCGGTCGATGACCAGCTTGAGGCTCTCGGTGCGCGGCACGTCGCCGTCGATGCCGATGTAGCGCGGGTCGTGCACCTGGCTGTACTCGGCGTCGTCGGCGAGCGGCGGCGGCGGGGTGTCGAAGCTGCGGCGCCAGGTCATGAACAGTTCCTCGCCGTGCGCGGCGAGCGTCTCGGCCTTGTTGAGGCCCTGCAGGGCGCCGTAGTGGCGCTCGTTGAGGCGCCAGCTGCGCTTCACCGGCAGCCAGTCGAGCTCGGCGACCTCGAGCGCGATGTTGGCGGTGTGGATCGCGCGCTTCAGCAGGCTCGTGTGCAGCACGCGCGGCTCGAGACCGGACGCCTTGATGAGTTCGCCGGCGCGGCGCGCCTCGGCCTTGCCCTGCTCGGTGAGGCCGACATCGACCCAGCCGGTGAAGATGTTCTTCTCGTTCCAGACGGAGTGGCCGTGGCGCAGCAGGATCAGCGTGGAGGTCATGCCCCCAGCCTACCGAGGGCTCGAGGGCCGGCCGCGGCGGTCGGGCGCGGGCACGAGAATGGTCGTATGGCGGAGGGACGGATCACGCGGGGCACGACGGGCGTCAACCGTCTCCGGCGCATGGATCGGTTCATCGCGGCGCATCCCGCCCTGCGACGCGCATCCGACCCCCTGATCGTCGACCTCGGCTACGGCGCCGCGCACTGGACGGCGCTCGAGCTGCTCGAGCGCGCCCGACGGGTGCGGCCCGACGCCCGGGTGGTCGGCATCGAGATCGACTCGGAGCGGGTGGCCGCCGCGGCGCCCTTCGCGCGGGACGGGCTGACCTTCC